>NZ_JBBNLS010000008.1:0-107882 GCF_040092305.1 Collinsella sp. CLA-ER-H6 | reverse complement strand
GGATTGGGTCATATGAGCGAAAGCCCGCCAGAGCGAGCAAGGTGCCTTGAAACGAGGCGGCATTGACCTTCTGGTCATGCCGCCGAAGTTGAAAGGCAGATTGCCGCCCTGGCGGGCTTGCAGCGTCGAGCAGTTACGCGGTTTGGTAAAACCGCGTAACTTAGTAGTTGGCCTCGTAGCCGTTGCCGTCGCCGGTGGGCTCTTCGTAGTAGTCCGAATCGCTCGAATCGCTTGAGTCATCGGAATCGTCAGAGCTGACCGATGAGGTTGCGGTACCATTTGCGTAGTCGTCAGACGTGTTGTTGTTCAGGTCGCCGATCGTAGAGCTGGAACCGTCGGAAAGGCCCATGGTGTTGGGACCCTTGGGGTCCTTGCCGGCATCGACGCGCTCCATCATTTCCTTGAGCTCGTCCTCGTAGACAAAGACGTAGCTCACACCGTCGATCATGGTGCTGTCGTCGGCGTACGAGGGCAGGTTGGCCGAGTAGATACCGTCGACATCCATACCGCGCATGGCGTTGACCGTAGCCACGATATCCTGAACGCTCATATCGGTTACGAGCATATCGGACAGCGAATTAACCAGGCCAAAGATCTTCGTGGCATCGAAGTTATTGAGAATCTGGTTGGCAAGGGCGCCAAGCACCTGACGCTGGTGGCGCATGCGCGTGTAATCGCCGTCGGCATAGGTGTAGCGGCAGCGGGCATAGGTAAGGGCGGTGGCACCGTCCATATGCTGCTGGCCAGCGGTAATCTTAATATCCAGGTGCTCGGGGTCGTCAACATCATCGGTTGCGTTAATGTCGATACCGCCAACCGAATCAATCAGCGCCTGCATACCGTCGAAGCTGACCTCGGCATAGTGGGAAATCTGAACACCGCACAGCTCGTTGACAGCCTCGACCATGGCCTCGGCGCCGCCAACGGTATGGCAGGCGTTGATCTTCATGGTCTCGCCCTTGTACTCGACCTTGGTGTCGCGCGGAACGGAAATGAGCGTCGCCTGCTTTTGCGTGGGATCAATGCGTGCCAGGATAATCGAGTCGGCACGGTACGTATCCTCGCCCGGACGGCCGTCGGTGCCAAGAAGCAGCACGTAGAACGGATCCTTTGCCTCATCGGTGTCAACCAGAACCCGACGCAGATTGTCGGTAATGACATTAGAATCGCCGAGCTTGCCCATAATGGTGGCAAACCACAGGCCGGCAGCGGTAGTGGCACTCAGCAGCACGCCAAGCACGACAATGAGCGCGACGTGACGAATCGTGTGGCTACGACGACGTTGGCGAGCGCGCTCGGAATAGCGAGCCACGTTATCGCGACTGTAGATCTTGGCCTGCGCACCAGTTGAGGGTCTTCGGGCGGTGGTATCCGCGAGGGGCTTTTTATTAAACATAGGCAACCTGTATTAGTAGATGACGGGATCGGGGACGGTAGCATGCTCGACATGCGCGCCAAGCGCCTGCAGCTTTTCGACAAACCGCTCGTAGCCGCGCTTGATGTGATGGATGGCCGAAACCTCGGTCGTCCCGCCGGCGATCAAGCCCGCTACGACGAGGGCCGCTCCGCCACGCAGATCGGGCGAGGTAACCTGTGCACCTGAGAAGCCCTTGACGCCATGAATCATGGCATGATGGCTCTCGATACGAATGTCGGCACCCATGCGCACCAGCTCAGAGGCAAACATAAAGCGATTCTCGAAGATGTTCTCGGTGATAACGGAGCTACCATCGGCAAGGGCGGAGAGCACCATAATCTGCGCCTGCATGTCCGTCGGGAAGCCGGGGAACGGAAGCGTCTGGATGTCGACCGGCTTGATACGCTCGGCACGGTTTACATGGACGCCATCCTCGACGCGCTCGCAGTCGATACCCATGAGCTCCATCTTCTTGAGCACCATGCCCAAGTGAATGGGGCAAAAACCCGTGACGTCGACACCGCGATCGTCGGCCATCAACGCACCGGCGACGATAAAGGTGCCGGCCTCGATGCGGTCGCCCACTACGCGATGGGTAACGGGATGCAGCTCTTCCACGCCCTCGATGGTCACGACAGGCGTACCGGCGCCGACAATCTTAGCGCCCATCTCGTTGAGCATGTTGGCGAGATCGACGATCTCGGGCTCGCGGGCGGCATTGTCGATAACCGTGGTACCCTTCGCGCGCACGGATGCCATAATGAGGTTCTCGGTCGCACCGACACTGGCGAACTCGAGCGTGACGGTGGTACCGCGCAGACCTTGGGGCGCATTAGCGTTGATGTAACCGTGGGCGGTATCGAACTCAACGCCCAGGGCCTCGAGACCAAGAATGTGCATATCGATCTTGCGAGCACCCAGGTTGCAGCCGCCCGGCATAGCAATTTTGGCGCGATGGAAGCGGCCCAGCAGGGGTCCCATGACGGCGGTGGAAGCGCGCATCTTGGCAACGAGCTCGTAGGGGGCCTCCCATGAATCGACCTGAGAGGTATCAATCTCGAGCGTGTGCTCGTCGAGAACATCGATCGTAGCGCCCATGCCTTTGAGCACCTTGCCCATCACGTGGACATCGGAAATATCGGGCACGTTCTGCAGCGTCGTCTTGCCCGGCGCCAGAAGCGTTGCCGCCATGAGTTTGAGTGCGGAGTTCTTGGCACCCGAAACGGGCACGGAGCCTCCGATGGCGTGGCCACCCTCAACGCGGATAATATCCAAGGTCTACCCTTTCAAAAAGCATGCCCGGGATGGCTGGGCCATCCCGGGCATGATGTGTTCGCAAATGGTCGAACGCTAAATCGTTTGACTATTGGGCAAGCTTGAGCTTACACCATGCGATTTCATTATAGAGGTAGGCGCGGCGTGCATCATCCTCCGACAAATTACCCAGCTTCTCTTCAAAACCTTGAATATCAGCTTTAAGCTTGTCGGCATCGACGGTCGCCAAATCGCAAGCGCGCTCGGCGAGAACGGTCACGACATCGTCCGCAACCTGGGCATAGCCGCCGGCCACGGCAAACGTGTGGTCGACAGTGCCCATGGCCTTATCGGAAACGCGAACGTAACCGCGGTCGATCGTGCAGATCTCGCTGGAGTGAGCAGGCAGAACGCCAAACTCGCCATCCGTGGACGGAATCGACACAAACGCAGCGTCGCCCTCATAGGCGCAGCTCACGGGGCACACGATGCGGATACGCATAACCTACTTCTCCCCCATCTTGCGGGCGCGCTCGCGCACGTCCTCAATCGTGGAAGCATAGCGGAAAGCCTGCTCGGGCAGGTCATCGGCCTTGCCATCGACAATCTCGGCGAAAGAGCGGACGGTATCCTCGACGCGGACGTAGACACCGGGGTTGCCGGTGAACTTCTCGGCGACGTGGAAGGACTGCGAGAGGAACTGCTGAATCTTACGGGCACGGTTGACCGTAAGGCGCTGCTCCTCGGACAGCTCGTCCATACCCAGAATTGCGATGATGTCCTGAAGGTCGGAGTACTCCTGCAGGAGCTCCTGGACCTTGACGGCGACACGGTAGTGCTCCTCGCCGACGATCGAGGGATCGAGAGCGTCGGAGGAAGACGCGAGCGGGTCGATAGCCGGGAACAGGCCGAGCGACGAAATGCTACGCGAAAGAACCGTGGTGGCATCGAGGTGCGTAAACGTCGTGGCAGGCGCCGGGTCGGTCAGGTCGTCTGCGGGGACGTAGACAGCCTGGACGGAAGTAATGGAGCCCGTCTTGGTCGAGGTAATGCGCTCCTGGAGGTCGCCCATCTCGGTTGCCAGCGTGGGCTGGTAACCAACGGCGGACGGCATACGGCCCAGCAGTGCGGAAACCTCGGAACCTGCCTGGGAGAAGCGGAAGATGTTGTCGATGAACAGCAGAACGTCCTGGCCGCGATCGCGGAAGTACTCAGCGGTGGTAAGGCCGGCCAGACCGATGCGCAGACGCGCTCCGGGCGGCTCGTTCATCTGACCATAGACCAAGCAGGTCTTGTCGATAACGCCAGACTCGCTCATCTCGAGGAACAGGTCGGTGCCCTCGCGGGTACGCTCGCCGACGCCGGTGAACACCGAGGTGCCGCCGTGCTCCTGGGCGAGGTTGTTGATGAGCTCCTGGATCAGAACGGTCTTGCCGACGCCGGCGCCGCCGAACAGACCTGTCTTGCCGCCGCGGATGTAGGGCTCGAGCAGGTCGACGGCCTTGATGCCGGTCTCGAAGATCTCGGTCTTGGTGGTGAGCTCGTCGAAACGGGGCGCTGCATGGTGGATGGGGTAGAACTCCTCCACCTCGGGCATGGGCTTGCCGTCGACGGGCTTGCCCATGACGTTCCAAATGCGGCCGAGCGTCTTGGGACCAACGGGCATCTTCATGGGCTCACCGGTATCGGTGGCGATGAGGCCGCGCTGCAGGCCGTCGGTCGAGGACATGGCGACCGTGCGGACGACGCCGCCCGGAAGCTGGCTCTCGACCTCGAGGATCGTGCTCAGATGACCGATCGGGGTCTCGGCCTCGACCGTGAGCGCGTTGTAGATCGGGGGCACCGCGCCGTCAAACTTGACGTCGACGACAGGGCCGATGATTCGCACGATGCGACCATCACCGGCAGTCGTCTTCTTGGTGGCTTCCTCGACCGCAAGCTTTACGGTGTTATTAGCCATTACTGTTCCTCCAATGCTGAGGCTCCGCCGACGATCTCGTTAATCTCGGTCGTGATCGAAGCCTGGCGCACGCGACTATACGTGCGGGTAAGGGTCGAGATGATCGCGGTGGCGTTTTCCGTCGCGGAGTGCATGGCCTTGCGGCGTGCACCCTGCTCGGCAGCCGCCGAATCGATCAGGGCCTGGTAGATGACCGTCAGGATATAAGACGGCACAAGCTTGCCGAGAACATGCTCGGGAGAGGGCACGAACTCGAACGTGGACGAGATGCGCTTAGGGGCGTCGGTCTCGTTCTTACGCGGACCGTGGGCCATAGCGATCATCTCGGGGTCGAGCGGCAACAGATGCTCGACGCGAAGCTCCTGATCCACGCGGTTCTTGGCGTGGTGGTAGACAAGCTCGACACGGTCAAGCTCACCGGCACGATACGCATCGCAGATATGAGAGGAGATCATGCGGGCCTGATTGAAATCGGGCTCAGAGGAGTTGCCCTCAAAGTGCATGACAACGTTTGCGCAGTCACGGAAATACGTGGCCGGCTTACGCCCGCACGCGATGATCTCGCATTCGATGCCGTCGTTCGCCCAAGAAGCGGCGAGCTTTTCGGCCGTGCGCTCCACCGTCGTATTGAAACCGCCGGCAAGGCCGCGGTCCGAGGCAATAACGACAATCAGGCCATGCTTGACGCTCTCATGCTTCTGCAGCATGGGATCGGTGCCCGAACAGGAGGCGTCGCCGGCGACCGTCAACATGACGTCGGTCAGCGCCTCCTTATAGGGCTCGGCCTGCTTGGAGCGATCGAGGGCACGACGAATCTTGGCCGTAGAGACCATCTCCATCGTGCGCGTGATCTGCTTGGTCGTGGTAACCGAGGAGATTCGCTTCTTAATGTCGCGAAGGTTGGCCATGGGGCTTAGTTCTCCTCTGATCCAGAAACATCCGAATGGTGCTTGGCCATGAACTGCTGCTTGAAGTCGCCGATGACGCGCAAGAGCTCAGCCTTGGTGTCATCATCGATCTTCTTGGCGCGAACCTTGTCGAGCAGCGAACCAAAGCCATTGTCCATGTACTCGATGAGCTCGGCACGGAAGGGCAGCACGTCGTCGATCTCCAGGTCATCCAGGAAGCCCTCGTTGCCAGCGAACAGCGTAACGATCTGCTCGCCAACCTCAAACGGCTTGTAACGCGGCTGCTTCAGGAGCTCGGTCATGCGAGCACCGTGGGTCAGCTGCTTCTGAGTAGCCTCGTCGAGGTCGGAGCCGAACTGCGTAAAGCCAGCGAGCTCCTGATAGGAAGCGAGGTCCAGACGAAGGTTGCCGGCGACCTGCTTCATGGCCTTGGTCTGCGCATCGCCACCGACGCGGGACACGGAGATACCCACGTCGACTGCAGGGCGCTGACCCTGGAAGAAGAGCTCGGACTGCAGGTAGATCTGACCATCGGTAATGGAAATGACGTTGGTCGGAATGTAGGCCGAGACGTCGCCGTCCTGGGTCTCGATGATCGGCAGTGCCGTCATGGAGCCGTAACCGTTCTTCTTGGACATCTTGACGGCACGCTCGAGCAGACGAGAGTGCAGGTAGAAGATGTCGCCAGGATAGGCCTCGCGTCCGGGCGGACGATGCAGCGTCAGCGACATCTGACGGTAGGCCACAGCCTGCTTGGACAGGTCGTCGTAGATGACGAGCACGTGGCCGCCGGGGTTGGTCTCGCTGGCGGGCTTGCCGTCCTCGCCGTTGTACATGAAGAACTCGCCAATAGCGGCACCGGCCATAGGCGCGATGTACTGCATAGGGGCGGAATCGGCAGCAGTGGCCGAAACGATGATGGTGTAGTCGAGCGCACCGTGCTGAGCGAGGGTCTCACGGATGTTGGCAACCGTGGAGGCCTTCTGGCCGATGGCGACATAGATGCAGACCATGCCCTTGCCGCGCTGGTTGAGGATAGCGTCGATGGCGATGGCGGTCTTACCGGTCTTACGGTCGCCGATGATGAGCTCACGCTGACCGCGGCCAATAGGCACCATGGAGTCGATAGCGAGCAGACCGGTCTGAACCGGCTCGCACACCGGGGTACGATCGATGACGCCGGGAGCCTTGAACTCGATGGGGCGACGGTGCGTGGCGACGATGTCGCCCAGGCCGTCGATGGGCTGGCCGAGCGGATTGACGACGCGGCCGAGCATGGCACGGCTCACGGGGATATCCATAATGCGGCCAGTGGTGCGGCACTCGTCGCCTTCCTTGATGGAGTCGACGGCACCAAACAGAACGGCGCCGACCTCGTCACGGTCAAGGTTCTGGGCAAGGCCGAAGACGGTCTCACCGGTATCGGAGCTCTTGAACTCCAGAAGCTCGCCTGCCATGGCGCTCTTGAGGCCGGAGACGCGCGCGATGCCGTCGCCTACCTCGTCGACCGTTGAAACCTCATGCGTATCGACCGTCGCGGAGAGGCTCGTGAGCTGCTCCTGCAGTTTCTTGGCGATATCCTGGGCATTGAGGGTTTCGGACATTAGGCTTCACCTCCGTACGAATTAGCAGAGTTTGCGAGGGTCTCCTGCGCGATGCGCAGCTGCGTCTTGACGGAAATGTCACGACGCTCGCCGCGGGCCTCGAGCACCAGGCCGCCCACGATAGACGGGTCGACCTGCTCGATAAGGAATACCTTGCGGCCGAAGTCCTGCTCGCATTTCTTAGTGATGGTTTGACGCAGCTCGTCGTCGAGCGGGATCGCCGTGGTGACGGTCACGCCCACTACATCCTCGTCTTCCTCGGCAACATACTTAAAGGCAGCTGCCACCTTGGGAAGAAGGTCGAGCTGGTCGCGCTTGGACATGGTGTCGAGCACGGCGATGATCTCGGGGCTGGCAGAAGCCAAGCGCTCGACCATCTCGAGGTCCTCGAACACATGGTTCTCGGCCTTGGCGGCTTCCAAAAGGGAACGCGCGTAGGTCTCGAGCACCTTGTCCTGATAGCGGCTAGTCGGCATTCAGGCTACCTGCTTCCTGGATGTAGCGCTCGATGAGCTTCTTCTGCTCGGCATCGTCCTCGAGTGCCTCGCCCACGATCTTGGTGGCGACGGCAACGGACAGGTCGGCGATGGAGCTCGCGGCACCGGCATAGATGGACTTGCGCTCGTCCTCGACGGTCGTATGGGCCTTGGCGATGATCTCCTCGGCCTCCTTGTGAGCAGCCTCGATGATACGGGCACGCTCGGACTCGGCGTCCTTACGGGCCTCGAGAACGATGTCGGCAGCCTGACGACGGGCGTCGGTGACGATCGAGTCGGACTCAGCGCGCTTGGCGATAGCCTCCTGCTTGGTCTTCTCGGCCTCGTCGAGGCTCTCCTCGATCTTCTTGCCGCGCTCCTCCATGGTTTTCATGATGCCCGGCAGGGCGACCTTGGCCAGCACGATCCAGATAATCAGGAAGGCGATAAGCGCCGGGATGAACTCCGCCATCTTAGGGATGAGGATGTCCGCACCGGCGGCGCCGTCCTCGGCGAACGCGGAAACCGGCATGAGCAGCGCGGCCGCGGACGCGGAGAGTGCGATCGCGCTCTTCTGGGATGAAAGATTCATACTTGACGCTCCGTGCTATTTAACGATCAGCGCGACAACGAAGCCGATCAGAGCCAGAGCCTCGCCGAAAGCGGAGCCCATGATGAAGACGGTGAACACGCGGCCCTGGACCTCAGGCTGACGGGCCATAGCACCCGTAGCACCCAGAGCAGACAGGCCGATAGCAAGACCAGCGCCGATAACACCGAGACCGTAACCGATAACTCCCACGATTCCTCCTTTGTCGTGCGTGTCTTATTTCACGCAGGATAACCTTTTTATAACTGCCGGGCTCCATGGGTACGGGCACCGGCGGTTTAACGAATTGCCTTACCTTTAAGGCACGAACGGAAGACTACTCCTCCTCCGCGACCTCCTCTGCCTCGGAGACATACACGGCGGTAAGGACCGTGAAGACGTAAGCCTGGATGGCGCCGACCACAAGCTCGATCGCATAGATCAGGATGAGGATGGCAAGCCAGGCCAGCGAAGGCAGGGCGCCGACGGCGTGGGCCGCGGAAACCTGCTGAAGCAGCGGCTGCATGAACATGCTCGCCATGATGGCGAACGAGCCCATGACCACGTGTCCTGCGAACATGTTGCAGAACAGACGGACGGCAAGCGTGATGAGGCGCAGGAAGGTCGAGAAAAGCTCGACGACCCACACGAGCACGTTCATCGGGAAGCTCACGCCCTGCGGGGCGAGGCTCTTGATGTAGCCGATCACGCCGTGAGCCTTGCATCCGTAGTAGATGAAGTACACGAAGGCGAAAATGGCGAGTGCGGCGGTGGAGCCGATTGCGCCGGTGCCGGGCTTCATTCCCGGGATCAGGCCGATCATGTTATTGATCAGGATGAACAGGAAAAGCGAGCACAGGAACGGGAAGTGCTTCTTCCAGTTCTCACCCACGACACCCTTGCCGATATCGTTCTCGACGTACTCGATGATGTACTCGAAACCGTTGACGAAGAAGCCCTTGGGAACCAGGGTCTGCTTCTTCTTGAACACGGCCAGGACGATCAGGAGCACGATCGTGGAGACGATCAGCCAAAACGAGTACTGCGTGATGCCGCAGCTCAGATCGCCCACGACAGGGGTGGAGCTGAACTCGCTGACCAGATGATTAATCTCATCAGGCAGCTTTTCAAAAATTTCCACGACTTACCTTTCGACCTCATGAGGATCTCGCAGCGCCTTGGCGACGCGAACCGTGCAGGCGGCCATAAAGGCCACGAAGCCGATCGCCTCGCCCAGGAGGAACATGCGAAATGCCTCTCCGAACAACACAAACACAACCAAGGTAAAGACGAGCAGGGCGATTGCCGAGACCGCCAGACTCACCATACCCTTGAGCATGTCCGCATTCTGTTTATCGTCAAGAACCGGCTTGAGCGTAAAGACAAAGGGAAGGAAGGCAATTGCGCCCGCGATGGCGCCTGCAACGATAGCGAGCAGATCGGCTATCTGAAACATTGGCGTCCTCACTTTCCTTTTTAACGCCTCACAGAACAGTTCCCGCCAAACATTGGTGACTATTGTACGAGCCAATCGCTAAAGTACAACCGTAAAACAAACGGTTAATACGCACCTGTACATTTTCTTAAAGCCTTCTTTATGCCGCAGGTACGGTAATACGTTTTTTCGAACCCCTCAGCGCAAAACGTCCGTTAACAGGAGTGCGCGCGGTCGCCTTTTGTTCGACCGCGCGCACCGTTTCTTCGTATTTGCAGCCGCGGCCGTCTTAGCCCAGCGACTAGAGCGTGCCGTAGATGCGGTCGCCGGCGTCGCCCAGGCCGGGAACGATGTAGGCGGCCTCGTTGAGATGGTCGTCGATGGCGCACGTATAAATATGTACGTCGGGGTCCTTTTCGGTCAGTGACTTGAGGCCCTCGGGCGCGGCGACGATGCACAGCATGCGGATGTCCTTGACACCGCGCTCGCGCAGGTAGCTGATGGCCATCTCGGCCGAACCGCCCGTGGCGAGCATGGGGTCGACGACCAGGCAGATGCGCTGGTCGATATCCTTGGGCATCTTGCAGTAATACTCGTGCGGCTCGTGGGTGACCTCGTCGCGCTCCATGCCGATGTGGCCCACGCGAGCGGAGGGCACCAGGTCGAGGATGCCGTCGACCATGCCAAGGCCCGCACGCAGGATGGGCACGATGGCGAGTTTCTTGCCGGCGAGCTGCTTAAACGTTGCGGTGGTGATAGGGGTCTCGACTTCGACGTCTTCCATGGGCAGGTCGCGCATGGCCTCGTAGCCGTCAAAAAGTGCGAGCTCGCGCACAAGCTGGCGGAACTGGTTGGTGCCGGTGTTTTTGTCGCGCAGGATCGACAGCTTGTGCTGGACGAGCGGGTGGTCGACAAGCGTCACACGGGACGCGTCGTAGGTGACGGTCATGGGTTGATTGCCCCTTTCGTTGCGGCCGCAAAACGACCTTGCTGACAAGGCGCGAAGCAATGTTGCCGCCGCACGCCATGCATTAGTTTAGCGGTTTGTTATATCGAGCAGCCCATCACAGCCCTACTGTGCGGTGCTGAGCGAGCGCCTGACTGCATCACGCCAGCCCGCAAGGTTTTGCTCGCGGCGCTCGGCGGACATGTGGGGAAGGAAGGTCCTAACGATCTGGGCATTTTGCTCCAGTTCTTCCAGGTCTTCCCAATAGCCGACGGCAAGACCCGCCAAGTACGCGGCACCGATTGCCGTGGTCTCCACCGTCTCGCATTGCAGCACGGGGATATCCAGCAGGTCGGCCTGGAATTGCATGATGAACTCGTTGCGCGAGGCACCGCCATCGACAGACAGGCGCTCGATCGAAAGCCCCACGTCCTGCTCCATGGCGCGCAGCACGTCGTAGCTCTGATATGCCATGGATTCGCAGGCGGCACGTACGATGGTCGCACGGCTCGAGGCGCCGGTCAGACCGCACACGATACCGCGGGCATGCGGGTCCCACCAGGGAGCGCCCAGACCCGCAAAGGCGGGAACGAAGTAGCAGCCCTCGTTGTCGTTGATCGAAGCGGCGAGTTGCGCGGACTCGCTCACACTCGAGATGATGCCCATGTTGTTGCGCAGCCAGTTCATGGTTGAGCCGGCGGCAAAGATAGAACCCTCGAGCGCATAGCTGATCTTGCCGTCCGCGGCGATACCGATCGTGGAGACCAGACCGTTCTTGGATTCGACGACCTCGTCGCCGGTGTTCATGAGCATAAAGCAACCCGTGCCATAGGTGTTTTTGGTCTGGCCGGGATGGAAGCAGCAGTGGCCGAACAGCGACGCCTGCTGATCGCCCGCCACGCCCATGATGGGCGGCATGTTGGTCATGATGTCGCTCGCGACGCGGCCGTAGTCGCCCGAGCTCCAACGAACCTCGGGCATCATGGAACGTGGAACGTCAAAGAGCGCCAGCAGGTCGTCGTCCCAATCGAGCGTATGGATATTAAAGAGCGCCGTGCGGCTGGCATTGGTGTAGTCGGTGGCAAAGACCTGACTGCCGGTGAGGTTGTAGATGAGCCAGGTGTCGATGGTGCCGAACATGAGGTCGCCCGCCGCCGCGCTCTCACGCGCACCGTCGACGTTGTCGAGGATCCACTGCACCTTGGAAGCCGAGAAATACGGATCGAGCGTGAGTCCCGTGCGGGAGCGCACCAGCTCTTCTGCGCCCCGCTCGACCAGCTCGTCGATCAGAGGTGCGGTGCGACGGCATTGCCACACGATGGCGTTATAGATGGGTTGGCCGCTTATGCGGTCCCACACCACCGTGGTCTCGCGCTGGTTGGAGATACCGATGGCGGCGATGCGGTCAGAATGGATGCCGCTCTTAAACTGGACCTCCATCATCACGCCGATCTGGCTGGCAAGCACCTCCATGGGGTCTTGCTCTATCCAACCGGGACGCGGGAAGCTGGTTTTGACGCTACGACGTGCCTGCGCGACGATGCAGCCGTACTCGTCGACGATGGTCGCAAGTACCGAGGTGGTGCCGCAGTCGAGCGCCATGATGTAGGAACCGCCAAAGTTAAACGAGGCATCTTCCATGCCCAGGCTGCCCAGATTCAACGACATCGCTTACACCTTTCTATTGCATCGGGTCGGACAGGACCCGTTCGATCTCTGATGCGGGAAGTGCGCCTTGGCGCAGGATCTGGAGCCCGCCGTGCTGGAACGACACGATGGTCGAGGCGTCGCGACACGGGGTCTCGCCGGCGTCGACGGCAACATCGACCCCCTCCAGGATGCGCTCCTCCACCGTGGCAAAACTTGCCGGCGCGGGCGCGCCATGCGTGTTGGCGCTGGTGCAGGCAAGAGGGCTACCGCAGGCGCGGATGAGCGCTTGCACCACGGGCGAGGCCGAAGCGCGAAGTGCCACGGTGTCGTCGGCAGCACGCATAAAGGTCGGCACGCAGGGGGCCGCCTTGACCACGATAGTCAGGGCTCCCGGCCAGCATCGTCGCGCAAGTACGCGGGCATCTTCCGGGATATCCACGCCATAGCGGTCGAGCGCCTCGACGCCATCGACCAGCCAGGCGACCGTTTGGGTGAGCTTGCGCTGCTTGAGGGTAAAGATGCGGCGGTAGCCGGTGCCGAGCGCAGGGACCGCGGCGCCGTTAACGGTGGCATGCGGATCGCGCGGCCACAACAAGGATTCGCTTGTATCTTGGGGGACGGCATCGGAGAAGGCGTTGACTGCCACGGCGACACCGTAGACCGTCTCGGTCGGGATCAAGGCCAGGCCGCCGCGGCCGAGCACCTCGGCCGTGCGCTCGACGGCGAGCCGATGCGGCTCGCGCGTTCCCTCGTATACCCGATAGACCGTCTGCATGTGTATGCCAGCCCCTTACGCTCTGGTGAAAGTTTGTTTACTGAGGGGCATTCTCGCACGAAACGTTCAACCTATTTGGCCAGAGTGCATGTTGGTTTGGTGAGCGGCTCTAGTAGTCGGTGAAAGTCAGGGGGTTATTGGAAGGCTACAGACTTCTTTGGTCTTCCGGCGTGACGTTCTTGGGCGGCATAGCGCTCGATGCTGTCTATCGTTATCATCCGACGGCCATCGACGAGTTCAACATCGAGCTTTCCGGCTTTGACCAGCGCGGTAATCCGCGGAGCGGAGACTTTGAGGTCCAGCGCCGCGTCTTTAAATGTTCGGCACGCCGCTTCCCGAGCGTCCTCGTAGTCGATTTCGACTGAAAGGGCCACGACCTCGGCCGAGCGTTCGTACCCTGCCGGAGTCAAACCGTTGTTGAGGTCGTCGGCCAAAAACGCCATCAGCGCCTCGGTGGCATGGGCAATCGCTTCTTCGCGCGTATCGCCATCGGCAAAAGCGCCGGGAATCTGCGGGAAGCTGGCGCAGTACCCGTCGTCTTCTTTTATGAGAACGCAGTCATAGGTAAATCGCTGCCTCATTTTGCCTCCAACTACCATCCAGCTTGGCGACGAATACTTGCCCACGTGCCCTTCTTTGGTCGATCACCACCCGAGCCGTTCACGGTGACAACACGGTCACCAGAAACATACTTAGCATGACTACCGACTTGCGCGACCTTCACGAATCCATCGTGCTTGAGTAGGGCAATGATTTCCCGAAAGGTAGGAGGTTGCATGGGCCGACCTCTTTCAGCCGTCCTAATTATAAACTACTTTATAATTTTTGCTAACCAGTTAATAAATATTACTGGCGCTGCCTGGGCTCGGTGACGATGGCCCGGACGATGCGGGGGCGATCGGTGAGGTCGTGGACGATGCGCACGTCCGACAGACCCGCTTGACGGCAGAGCTCGGCCGCAGCGTCGAGCGCGCCCTCGTAGAGCTCGCAGGCAAAGAGGCCGCCGGCGCGTAGCATGTAGGGTGCCGCGTTGAGCAGACGGCGGAAGATATCGAGGCCGTCGGCACCACCCTCGAGCGCCAGATCGGGCTCAAAGTCCTTGACCTCGTGCGGCAGCGAGCGCATAACATCGGTGGGGATGTAGGGCGGGTTGGAGACGAGTACGTCAAAGGTGCCCCACTCTTCGCGGGGAATGGAACTCACCAGGTTGGTGAGGCTAAAGGCAACCTCATCTGCCGTGAGGCCGAGGGCGTCGCGGTTTTTGGTAGCAAGGTCGATGGCGCGCGGCTCGATATCGGTAGCAGTGCAGGTAACGTGGCCGCGGCGCTCCCAGGCAAGGGAGAGCGAAATGCAGCCCGTGCCGCAGCCGACCTCGAGAACGCGGGCAGTGCAGGGCTCGGTTGGGGCAGGCGCAGCGGCATCCTGAGCTAAAGCCGTCTCCTGGTCGGCACCCTCGATGGCGATGCCGTATTCGTCGAGCTCGGACTCGGCGGCTTCCGCGGCTTCGGCTTCTGCTGCCTGCGCGGCGGCTTCCTCGGCCTCGCGATCGGCCAGTTCATCGGCATAGGCACGGCTGCCCAGTACGTCGCTGCCTAGCGCCGCCTCATCGGCAGCCGTCAGGTTAGCGGCACGGCGCTCGGCGGTCGCCCGTTCGTCTGCCAGCGCGGCCTCGGCCTTGCGAGCCTGCTCGACCTCATCGTTCCAAGGCAGCTCAACACGCTGACGGGCAGCAGCCTCGGGGCTCAGCACCTCGGCATCCAGATAATTGAGGACTTCCTCGACGAGCATCTCGGTCTCGGGACGCGGAATGAGCACACCGGGGGCGCACGCGACGTCGATCATGCGAAACTGCGTGCTGCCCGTGATGTATTGCAGCGGTTCACCTTTAGCGCGACGAACAACGGCCGCGTGCATGGTCTCGAGCTGAGCCGCGTTAAGCGTCTCGTCCATGCGCATATATAAGTCGATGCGTACCAAACCCGTGGCAGCGCAGAGCAGCCACTCGGCAGAAAGACGGGGGTGCTCCTCGCCGCGCTCGGCCAGGTACTCCTTGGTCCACTCGAGACAGCGCTTGATGGTCCAAATCTCGTTTGCCATGGGGCCCTCCCCTCTTAAGCGCCGGACGGCGCGCGAATGTCGGAGCAGATTGTACGCGAGGCCAGCGCTTGGCAAGGGACGATTGAAGGCGATTATCGAGAATCAGCCCAGATTTTTGCTTGGAACCTGCCTGAAATGTTCATTCGTCGACGTCTAAATCTGCATTCGTCAAGCTTTTGGCAAGGTTGCCCCAAAACTGACCAATATCTAACCAAGAACTTGCCACATCGCTTGACGCGCGACGCATCAAAAATCGCCCCGCAACTTCTTGGACAATTTTTCGAGCAATATTTTCAATTGCAGATGCATACCGTTAATTGCTTTAAGCAGGTAAGCAGCTCAAAGGCCATCAAGACGGATTGAATAACATCTCAAAGCAATGTGCCCAACCTAGTCGTTTAAGAACGTCCCCAATGACTACATCTAAGGCGCCGCAGGTAGAGGACGGACAGCGAGCGACGTCCAGAGCGAACAAGTTGGCATGAAAAAGGCAAGGCATAGACCTTCTGGTCATGCCCTGCCTTTTGAATGACAAATTGTCGCTCTGGACGTCGCGCAGCGTCGAGCCGTTACGCGGTTTGGTAAAACCGCGTAACCCACTACACAGCCTGCGCCAGCTTCTCGGCTCGCTCGGCGGCGGCGAGCGCCTCGATGACGGTGCCGAGCTGATCGCCCAGAAGGACGCCGTTGTAGGTGGAGTTGAAGCCGATACGGTGATCGGTCACGCGGTCCTGGGGCTGGTTGTAGGTGCGGATCTTCTCGGAACGGTTGCCGTGGCCGATCTGGCTCTGGCGCTCGGCACCAAGCTCTGCCTGCTGCTTCTCGAGCTCCATCTCGTACAGGCGGGCGCGCAGCATCTGCATGCAGACCTCGCGGTTCTGGATCTGGGAGCGCTGCTCCTGGGACTGCACCACGGTGTTAGTGGGCAGGTGGGTGATGCGCACGGCGGAGTAGGTGGTATTAACGCACTGACCGCCAGGTCCGGAGGCGCAGTAGGTGTCGATGCGCAGGTCGGATTGGTTGATCTGGACGTCGATTTCCTCGGCCTCGGGAAGCACGGCGACGGTAGCCGTGGAGGTCTGGATGCGGCCCTGGGACTCGGTCTTGGGGACGCGCTGGACGCGGTGCACGCCGGACTCGAACTTCATGACGGAGTAGACGCGGTCGCCCTCGACCTTGAACTCAATGGACTTAAAGCCGCCGGCCTCGCTGGGGCTGGAGTCGAGCACGGTGGTCTTCCAGCCGCGCGACTCGCAGAAGCGCTGGTACATCTTGTACAGATCGCCGGCGAAGATGGCCGCCTCGTCGCCACCGGCGGCGGAGCGGATCTCGACGATGGTGTTCTTGTCGTCGTTGGGGTCGCTCGGGATGAGCATGTACTTGATGTCTTCCTCGAGCTGGGGAAGCTTGGCCTCGTTTTCGGAGATGTCCATCTGGAGCATCTCCTTCTCATCGGCATCGGTGGTATCGTGCAGCATTTCCTTGGCAGCCTCGATGTCATCGAGCGCGCCGATGTACTCGCGCGAGGCAGCGATGAGGTCGGACTGGTGTGCGTACTCCTTGTTGAGACGCGTGAACTCCTTGATGTCGGAGGCGACGGCCGGGTCGGAAAGCTTCTTCTCGAGCTCCTCGTAGGCCTTAATGATCTTTTCGAGCTTGTCGCGCATGGCGGGACTCCTTTATGTGCGTGAAGGCGAAAATCGGCAGAGTTGATGGGGCGCGCGGCGCCACTGCGGGGGTAAGCCCAGCTAGAACATGTCGATCTTCAGATGCATGCGCATCCCTTCGCGTATGAGGTACATAGTTGCGGTCTAACCCATACATGATAGCGTGCGCAGGCATACCTGCATATAACCCGCACGGAATGCGACAAAGGGTCAGTCTCTTTCCTTGAATACAACTTCATCCGAACGCCTCCCGCATTCATCCGCACATATACGGATAAATTTGGGAATCCGATACCCTGAGGGCCGGATCGGCCGGCCCCGGGAGATCGGAGGACGCCATGTCCGGAAAGGGCGGGAAGGGGCGCCGCGAGGGCGGTCCCGAGGACCCACGGCAGGCTCACCGGGTACGAGCGGGACACGGTCCAGAGGATGCTGAAGCGCAGGGTTCGCTCGGCCACTTCCTCGAGAGGTTCAAGGGCGTATCGACCCGCAGGCTCCACAGCTGCCTGATGTGGTTCAGATGGCTGCGCGAGGCCGCACGCGTCGGGGACAGGACGTCGCTCATGCGCGAGCAGCTCGACGACGGGCGCTACGAAAAGATCCGGAAGAAGATGATGGAGCCGGAGTACGAGTTCCATCTGGAGCCGGACGTGCAAACGGCGGGTTAACATAGCCTTTCACCAAAAAGGGCGAGCGGCCGCGCCCTGCGACCACCCGCCCTCAATCAAAGCCCTTCTCGGCCGCCGTAGCTACCGGTTCCGGCGCCGCAGGATAACGCCTGCGGCGATCAGCACCACCGCGCCGCCCGCGATGCCACCCAGGGCCATCGGCGACAAGCTGGTATCGCCCGTATACGGCAGACCCGGCTTCTCCTCCTTCGGCACCGGTGACTTGCTCGGCGGATTGGTGGGCGGCTCCGTCGGCGGGGTGGTCGGCGGCGTGTACGTGTTCTTGAACACCGGCGCCACGGCGCCGTCATAGGTTACCGTCGCCACCAGATGGCCCGCACCGTCGTCCGTCACCGTCACCGTTACCCGGTGCTCGGCCGCGTCGTACGTCACGTTCTTCTGACCGTCGTCCACCTCGGAGATGCTGTAGGCGTACGTTCCGGGCTTGTCGTACGAGATCGCCTCGAAGCCCACCGTGCCGTCCGCCGCGTTCTTTGCGGTCTGCAGCACCTTGCCGTCGGCATCCTTCAGCTGGAAGGAGAACTGCCCTTCCTTCAGGTCCTCGCCGCTCAGCACCTTGGAGGCCCCCAGCTTCACCTCAGTCGCGGCCGGCGCGTAACTGTTGCTGAACGCCACCGCATCCGCAGCCTTGCCGCCCTTGCTGTAGGCAACCTGCGCCTCCAGCGCGTGCGTCTCCGCATTCTCCGTCACCGTCACCGTCGCGGTAAAGACCGTCGTGTCGTAGGTGACGCCGTTCGCCGTCGCCCCTGCCCGCTCGGACACGGTGTAGACGTACGTCCCCACCTTGTCCAGCTGCAGCGGCGCGAAGCCGAACGTGCCGTCGACGCCGTTCTGCACCGTCTGGACCACGTTGCCGGCGGCGTCCTTCAGGTCGAAGGAAAACTCGCCCTCGGCCAGGTCGCGGCCGGTCAGGGCCTTCGTTCCGGTAATCGTCGCCGTCGTTGCCGTCGGCGTGTAGGTGTTGGTGAAGGTCAGATCCGCGGCCGTCTTGTTCGCCGTCGCGGTCAGCTGGCCGCTGCCGTCGTCGGTCACGCTCACCGTCACATCCAACACCGCATCGCTGTAAGTGATGGTGCCATCTTGGCCCGCAACCTCCTTCACCTGGTACGTATGCGAACCAGTCGCAGTGTACGAGATGGCCTTGAAGGTAAACGCGATACCCGCGTTCGTGGTCCGGTCAATCTCCTGCCCGGTGGCCGCGTCAATCAGCGCGAACGTGAACTCGCCATCGGCGGGCGTCCGCATGGTGGCCGAATCGGTATTCTCAAGCACCTTGATGCCGGAGATCTGGTAGGAGGTCGCGCCCGGCTGGTAGCTGTTCGCAAACGTCATGGTGTTGGGGGTGACGCCGTTCTCGGTGCCCTTGCTCGGCTTCGCCGTGGAGCTCTCTACCGCCAGCTTGCCGTCGTTGTTGTCCTTCACCACGTAGGTCAGGGTGTACGTCTTGCCGGTGTAGGTCACGCCCGGCACGCCCGGCGCGTCCCCCGTCGGCTGCACCTCGCGGACCGTGTAGGTAAAGGTGCCCGCATGGTCGAAGGTCAGCTTGTCGAAGGCAACCTTGCCGTGCGCATCGTTCTTCTGGGTCTGGATCACCGAGCCGTCAGACCCCACCAGCTCGAAGGCGAAGTCTCCCGCCTTTAGCTGATAGCTGCCGTCGTGCACGTCAACGCTCTTGGTGAGGGCGATCGCGCCGGAGTCCGTCGCCTGTGCCTCGTAGGTGTTGGTGAAGCTGGGCTTCGTGACATTCGTGCCGTCGTAGGCGACGCTCGCCTGCAGCGTGCCGGCATTGTCCGCAACCGTCACCACGGCATGATGCACCGCGGCGTCGTAGGTCACGTAGGCCAGATCACCCTTCCGCTCCACGATGGTGTACTCGTGCGTGCCCGGCTTCGCGTAGGAGAAGGCGTCGAAGTTAACACTTCCGTCCGCGCCGTTGGTCGCGGTCCGGACGGGCTTGGCCCCGGCAAGCTGCTCAGCCGTCAGGTTGCCCTCGTACACATCGAAGGTGAACTCGCCGCACTTGGGGACGATCGGCGTGTTGTCGTCCTTCTTCACATAGCTCTTCTGCGCACCGAGGGCCAGGCCGGTCGCGGCCGGCTGGTAGGTGTTAGTGAAGGTATCCGAGCCGGATGCACTCGTCACGATCGCCTTCGCATTCAGTGCTCCGTTCCCGCCGTCCGCGACCGTCACCGTATAGGTGAGGGGATGGCTGTCATAGACCATGCCCGGCTCCGCGCCCGGCTGCTCCACGATGGTGTAGGTGAAGTCCTTGCTCGCGGCGCCGTCCAAGTCGGAGAGCTGGAACTCGCGCGTGAAGCTGACCTTGCCGTTTGCATCGTTCTTCGCGGTGTCGAGCACGTTGCCGGCAGCGTCCTTCAGGTCGAAGGTGAACTCGCCGTCCGCGGGCTTCGTCGTGTGGTCGAAGCCGTCCGCAACCTTGATGGTCTTGGTCGCCGTCAGGATTACGGAACCCTTTGCGTCATAGGTGTTGTTGAAGGTGGGAGCCGTAGCGGCACCGTCATAGGTGACGGTCACCTTCGTCTTGTTGTTGTCGCCCTGGTTCTGCTCTACCTTGACGTGGACCTTGACTTCCTTGGCGTCGTAGGCCACGCCGTCGACGGTCTGGCCGGCTTTCTCCTCCTTGAGCGTGTAGTCGTACTCGCCCAGGTTCAGGCCCTTGACGGTCAGCTCGACCTTGCCGCCCCGGTCGTTGGTGCCCTTGGCGACCTCGTTGCCGTCCTGGTCGTACAGGCCGAAGGTGAACGCATCGGCCGTCAGGTCCTTGCCCGCGAGAACTTTCGTGGCCTCAACGGTGACGTCCGCCGTCGGCTTCGTGTTGGTGAAGGTCGGCACGGCCTTCTCACCGTCGTAGGTGGCGGTCGCCTTCAGCGTGCCGTTCTTGTTATCAGTGACCCTAACGTGCACGTTCACCGTCTTGCCGTCGTACACGACGGTCGAGTCGTTGCCGGCAACCTCCTTGATGGTGTAGTCGTGATCGCCCGGAGTGTCGTAGCCGATTGCCTGGAAGGTAATGTTGCCGTCCTTGTCATTCGCGACGGTCTCAATGGGCGTGCCTTCTGCCTTGTCACCCTTGTACAGAGCGAACGAGAAGTCGCCCCCTGCGAGCTCACCGCCCGTGAAGCGCTTCTTCGCCTTGAGCGTTACCGAGGTCCCCTTCGGGTGGTACGTGTTCGCGAAGGTCTTCGAGTTGTCTTCACTCGTTACCCGCGGCGTGGCCGTCAGCGTGCCGGTGCCATCGTCCGCGACCGTCACCTTGTAGGTGAGGGGATGGCTGTCATAGACCATGCCCGGCTCCGCGCCCGGCTGCTCCACGATGGTGTAGGTGAAGTCCTTGCTCGCGGCGCCGTCCAGGTCGGCGAGCTCGAAGTGGCGCGTAAAGCTGATCTTGCCATCGGCCTTATTCGTCGTGGTGGCGAGCACCTTGCCGTCGGCGTCCTTCAGCTCGAACGCGTACTCGCCGCCCTTCAGCTTGGTGTCGTGCGTGAAGCCCGGCGCGACCGCAACGACCTTGGTCGCCGTCAGCTCCACGGATCCCTTTGCGGTGTAGGTGTTCGTGAAGGTGGGGGCATCGGCCTTGTCACCATCGTAGGCAACGGCGGCGTCCAGCTTGCCAGCTTTGTCCACGACCTTCACCACGGCGTGGTGCACCGTGTCGTCGAAGGTCACGTAGGCCAGATCGCCCTTCCGCTCAACGATGGTGTACTTGTACTCGCCGGCCTTGGTGTAGTCGATGGCCGGGAAGATGACGGTACCGTCCTCGCCGTTCTCGGCGGTCTGGATGGGTTGTTTGTCCTTCAGCTGCTCAGCCGTCAAATCGCCCTCGTACAGGTTGAAGGTGAACTCGCCGCCCTTGAGCGCAGCCGGCGTGCTATCGGACTTCACGTAGGTCTTCTTCGCCGTGAGCGCCACCGAGGTCCCGGCGGGCTGGTACTTGTTGGTGAAGGTCGGGATATCGTTCTTGCCGTCGTAAGTGACGGTCGCCTTCGCCTTGTCGCCCTCCGCCTTCACCGAGACGTGAACCCTCACCTCCGTGGAATCGTAGGTGATGGTCGAATCGCTGCCAGCGACCTCCTTGAGCGTGTAGTCGTACTCGTCCAGGTTCAGGCCCTTGACGGTCAGCTCGACCTTGCCGCCCCGGTCGTTGGTGCCCTTGGCGACCTCGTTGCCGTCCTGGTCGTACAGGCCGAAGGTGAACGCATCGGCCGTCAGGTCCTTGCCCGCGAGAACTTTCGTGGCCTCAACGGTGACGTCCGCCGTCGGCTTCGTGTTGGTGAAGGTCGGCACGGCCTTCTCACCGTCGTAGGTGGCGGTCGCCTTCAGCGTGCCGTTCTTGTTATCAGTGACCCTAACGTGCACGTTCACCGTCTTGCCGTCGTACACGACGGTCGAGTCGTTGCCGGCAACCTCCTTGATGGTGTAGTCGTGATCGCCCGGAGTGTCGTAGCCGATTGCCTGGAAGGTAATGTTGCCGTCCTTGTCATTCGCGACGGTCTCAATGGGCGTGCCTTCTGCCTTGTCACCCTTGTACAGAGCGAACGAGAAGTCGCCCCCTGCGAGCTCACCGCCCGTGAAGCGCTTCTTCGCCTTGAGCGTTACCGAGGTCCCCTTCGGGTGGTACGTGTTCGTGATCACCGCAATCTGATCGTCGATCACCTGAGATGTGGCGGTGCCATCATCCTTATAGATCTGCTCCATTTTGACGACTGGCTCGGTCAGATTTCCCTTGCCGTCATCCTTCACCTTTACGGTCACTTTGTATTCGGCGCTGGAGTAGCTGACACCGCCCAGCCAACTGGGATCGCTCTTGGCGGGCGTAGTCTCGGCAATGTAGTAGGTGTACTTGCCAGGCTTCTCATACTTAATCTCTCCGAAGCTAAATTCTTCGGCGCTCGTAACGGTCTTCTCGACCTGCTTCATGCCGGCCACGGGCGCTGCCGTGGCACCATCAGGCATCGGCGTTCCATCGGCGGCGCGCAGGCAAAGCTCGAAGCTGTCGGCGCTAGTCCACTCACGGCCGGTTAACTTCTTCTTCGCCTTGATGCCTGTGAGCGTCACCGAAGACTTCACGCTGTAGCTGTTGGTGAACACCAGCTTGTTGTCTTTGGCCAGCGTGCCGTTGGAATTCTGCGAGGCAATCGTGCCCGAGATGCTATCGCCTTCTTCAGTCAGATTCTTGTCACCCTGCTTGCGGCCGGTCAGCTTATAGCCCGCGGGCATCTCGTCCTTGCCGGTCAGCTCCTTCACCGTGTAATTGTCACCCTTGGCAAGGCCGTACACGCGAATCGTCTCGTCGGCCTTGATGGTTTGCGAATAGCCGTTCGTCAGGTCGAACACGTTGCCGACCCGCCGCTCGCTCGCAGTCCCCGCCTTCTCGAAGACTGCAGCCTTATACGTCTTCCCATCAGGCACGGTGAACTTGAAGGTGAACCCCGCATCCGGTTTGCCCGTCAGCCCCTTCGGCACCACGACACTCTTGGTCACCTCGAAGCTTGCCTCGCGCTTGTTCGCCACGCGCACGCAGGTGGCGCCCGTGAACAGGGCGTTCAGGTTCATGCCACGCAGATCGGCGCGGGCACCTTTCGACGTGGTCCCCTTGGGCTGCTCGTCCTGCGTGATGCCCATACGTATCCAGCCCGTCTCGGTCTCCAGGCGGTAGGGTTTACCCTCCTCGGTGGGCCCATACTGGTAGACACGTCCGTTGGCGCCGTACTTGAGGCGCACCTCATCCTCGCCGCCCTTGGCGTCATTGTTCCAGGAAAGGTTGCCGTTGCCGTCGAGCCTCCCGTCGGACGTCTGCCGCGCACCCTTGATCCACGTGAGCGTGTTTTCGATGTCGCTCTCTGCGCCAAACTGGCCCAGACTCTTCATGAGCGCGCCCGGGCCCACGAACGTCGAAACGCCGTCATCGTCCGTACCGGCATCGGCATGGACGCCGTAATCGTCCACAATCACCTTGGTGAGCGTGTCGTTAAGCAGGAAGCCCTTGGGCGCCGAGACCTCCTTCAGGAAGTAGGTACCCTTCACGAGCGGCTCGCTACTGTCGCTCGTAGACGGGAATACGCCCGCCCCTTCGAGCTTGACCGGGTTGGCGACCGACCTCGTCGTCAGGGTGTCGTAGGGGGCCTGGTCGCCATCGAGCACGGCCTTGCCGTTCGCATCCGTAGTCACCTGGGTGGACTTGTAAAGGCCGAACTTCGCCCCGTCAACGGGCTTACCCTCGGTATCGGTCTTCTGCACGAACAGGCGATTCTGGATGTTCGTGACGAGCAGGCGCGTGGCGAACTGCCGCTTGAAGTTCGTGCCGTCTGCGATGTCGTCGCTGTTGTACACGTGGACTGTGTTCTCAGGCGTCGCGTCGCCGATCGAGCTCGCCGTTGTGTGGTAGATGGCCACCGTGTACTCGGCATCCTTGCGGGCATCACCGCTCAGCAGGTAGTAGTACTTGGAGATGTCACCGGGCAGATTTTGAATCTCTACCTGGTACTGGCCGCTTGTGTTGAGCGTGAAGGCGTGCAGGTCCTTCTTCGCCGCCTCGATAGCACCGGCCATGCCCGGCTCCTTGGCGAGGGTGTATCCCGCTCCCGTCGATGGGTCGCCCGACACGGCGTACCAATTGCTCGGATCTTTGATACCTGTGTCTGCGCTTTTGTCGCGCTTGAGCACCACAGCGAACAGTATGCCGGAGTCCAGGCTGACGGTCTTGTCGGACTTCGTCAGGTCATTATCTGCCTTGTACACGGTCGACGGCGCGGTGATGGTCTCCTTCGCGGCGGCGAACGCACCGGTCTTCCACACGACGCTGTCCTGGTCCATACCGCCGCGGTTGATGATGACGCCGCCCGCGCCGCCCTTGTCGCTCGTGGGCACGTACTCGAGCTGCATGCTGCCATCCGTCGCCGTGAGACTCGAGCGGTATCCCTCGGGCACCTTCGTTTCCTTCAGGAGGTAGTACCGGCAACCTAGCTTGTAAAGATCGTCGAAGTTGATGACGCCGTTGTCATCGTCATTCGTGAGCGTCAGTTGTCCATCCGCGTCCGTGGTGCCGGAGCCAAGAAGGTATTTCTGATCAGTGGTCGTGTCAGTGAAGTGCTCGTCTGTCTTGTACAGCGCGAACTGAGCGCCCTCCACCAGACCGCCATCCTGGTCGAACTTGATAATGTCGGACTCGGGAACCGTCACGAGGTTGTACTTGAGCCTCATGTTGGAGTCGGTGGCGCCACGCTCCAAGTAGAAGAACTTGAGCGTGTGGCTGGTGCCGTCAGCGAAGGTGTTGCCAGTGAAGCCCGAAGTGCCCCGCCCCGCTTCCTGGAACTTACTTGACAGCGTGCCGTTTAGGGAATCGTTAACCTTAATCTCGCCCGTTTGGAAGTCAATGGTCAGCGTAGCACTGGTGTGGATGCCGCCAATGTCGCCCACGAGGACATCGTCAATGAACACCCAGACGTCGTCGTCGCCGGCGAACTCAAAGGTCATGGGATCGACAGCGTTCGTTTTGCCATCCTTCGGCTGCACGAAGCGCGACGACATGGAGAGGCCGAAATAATGGTTGAGGGGTTTGCCATCGTTATAATTCGAGTCGCCGTTGTTCGACGACGTAATGCCGTTCCGGACGAGGCAGCCGTTCTCCTCCTTGAATACCTTATCGGCCGCATCGAAGGGGAAAAACTGACCTCCATTTTGAGAGCCAGCCCCCGCTTGCCCAACGCCGGCGACTTCGTAGACATCAAATGCATTCTTATTGACGTTGTACGCCGCGTAGTTCTTCGAGCTGTCATACTCGTAGTAGCCGCCCTTGGCCTGCAACAGACCCGTCACACCCATATGGGATATCTTGCCCGTCTGGGTGGAAGAATCAAACAGGTAGCCGAGGGATTCTCCGCCCCAGGTTTTGGTGAGTTTCGGGTAACCGCCGGCAAGAACATTGTTCACGATGCCGGTGCGGACCCGGGAGTCACCCGTATACTGGTTAAGTTCCTCGCTGGCTCCTTGATCCTTGAACTTGAAGCGGTGGTTCTTGTTGACGCCGCCGCTGCCGGAAACCGACAGATGGTTATCGGGATTCACCCAGTAATCAAACAGGTTGATTGTTGTCCCCGAAGGCGAAATCGTCGGAACCGTGTGGTTCGGAAACGGAACCGTGTGGTCCGAAACCGCCGCCTCCGCGCGGGTCGGCAGGAAGAAACTCGCCGTCAGCACGACGGCGAGGGCCAGAACAATCACATATGGCGAGACCGGGCGCAGCCCGCAACGACGGCCATAAGACATGACGGACCACCGCTCGCGCGGCCGATGTCCACCAAGAAGTTCCCTGCTGGGACGCCCCCCCCCGGTAACCATATTCATGAGTAGAGACGCGCCTCTCTGAGCTCCTGCATAATTTCCCTCCCCGTCACACGGCGACCCGCCTGGGCACCCCCCGGGGGGCCGAGGCAGTCTGGCACATGCCCGCAGTCGTTCAAGAAATACCAACCCCAGCATATGTCTCTTAAGATATCTTAGTCTTATTCTATGACAGTTTTTGTCTCATTACCGATGAAATCGGCTCAGTCCCTTTGTCGCATGCTAGAGCGTGTGGAGCAGGGCGATGAGGAAGCGGATGCCTTGGAGGTAGGCGCGACGGGTGATGCGCTCGTTGGTGCCGTGGACGCCGCGGTCGCATTCGTCATCGTCGACCACAAAGGCGGAGAAGCGGATGCACTCGTGGCAAATGCGCTGGTAGTTGGCGGCATCGGTTGCACCAATCACGGTCGAGGGCACGATGCTCATCGGCTCTTGGCCCACCGCAGACGATCCGTTTTCCTCCGTCGGCTTGGGATCACGGAAATAGCGGGCGGCGATGGCGCGGACGGCCTCGAGCCCCGGACCGCCCACGCGCGGGGACGGCGAGGGCTCGGAGCTGCCGGGGCCCAGCTCGACCTCGACTCGGCCGGCGAGCCCAGCGGTGGCAACGGCCTCGCGGCAGCAGGCCACGACATCGGCCACGCTCGTACCCTCGAGCATGCGGAAGTTGATGTTGGCCCACATATCCTGCGGCATTACGTTGGCGCCGGTGCTGCCACCCTCGATCTGCGTGGGCGCGCAGGTGGTCGTCACCAGCGGATAGAGCTTTTTGCTGGCGAGGCAATCGCGGACAATGGCATCCCCGTTGGCGGCAATTTCATCGGCCGTGTAGAGCCCTAACTCGACAAGCTGGGCGGCAAGCAAGTCGGTCACGCGCGTCGGCCACTCGATATCGCAGATTGCGGTGATGGCACGGCTGAGCACCTCGAGCGATGTGCCGCCGTAGGGGTTGGACGAATGCCCGCCCTCACTCTTCGTCTTGAGCACGATATCGGCATAGCCCTTCTCCGCGAGGTCGGCATGCATAAGCCAGCCCTCGCCCGCGCCATACTCGGCAGCCGAAACGATGCGGTAGTCGCCCTCGTCGATCAGGTACTCAAGCTCAATGCCGCGCTCCTCGAGCGCGCGGCCGATGGCGCCTGCGCCGTACTGCGTGGTCTCCTCGTCCTGGCCAAAGGCGAGCAGCAGGGTACGCTTGTGCTCCCAGCCGTGCGCGAGCGCATACTCAACCGCCTCGAGAATGCCTGCGACCTGGTCTTTCATATCGATGGCGCCGCGACCCCAAATGTAGGTGTCGTCCACATGTCCGCTAAAGGGGGCATGCGTCCAGTCAGCCTCGGTGCCGGGTACCATGGGAACCACGTCCATGTGGCCCATGAGCATGACGGGTTTGAGGGCCGGGTCGGAACCGCTAAGCGTCACCAATAGCGAATGGTCGATAAGCTCGACCTTACCCGCCGTAAATACGTGCGGCCAAGCCTGCTGCATATACGCGCGCAGGTCGTCGAACGGCTGCCAGTCCACCGCCTCGGCATCCATACTCGAGATGGTCGGAAACGACAGCACACGGCCCAGGCGCTCGCACGCACCAGCCTCGTCTATATCGGCAAAATCATCCTCATGCGCAAAAAAGCGCCAAACCTCGGCCATGGCATCCTTTCGATTGTGACGACAAGGGCCGCCCCACCGGAGCGGCCCTGCCACGTAAGCGTTTGCGGTCGGTTATTTGTCCTCGAGATAACGCGAGAGGAACTCGCGGGTGCGCTGATGTTTGGGGTTGCCAAAGAGCTCGGCCGGCGCGGCGTCCTCGAGCACCACGCCCTTATCCATAAAGACCACGCGGTCGGACACGGTTCGGGCAAAGGCCATCTCGTGCGTGACGACGACCATGGTCATGCCGTCGGCCGCGAGCTTGCGCATGACCTCGAGCACCTCGCCCACGATCTCGGGGTCGAGTGCGGAGGTCGGCTCGTCGAACAGCATGATCTGCGGATTCATACATAGGGCACGAGCGATGGCAACGCGCTGCTTTTGGCCGCCGGACAGGCGACCCACGGCGGCGTGCGCGAACTTCTCGAGTCCCACGCTCGTCAGATGCTCCATCGCGACCTTCTCGGCCTCGGCCTTGCTCATCTTTTTGAGCGTGACGGGCGCGAGCGTGCAGTTGTCGAGCACGTCCATGTTGTTGAACAGGTTAAAGCCCTGGAATACCATGCCGATGTCCTCACGCAGCTTGTTGATGTTGCAGCGCTCGGCCGTGAGGTCCTGGCCGTGGAACCAGATGTGGCCCGCGTACGGGGTCTCGAGCAGGTTGAGGCAGCGCAGGAAGGTTGACTTGCCCGAACCCGAGGCGCCGATAATGGTGACGACCTCGCCGGGGTTAACGGACAGGTCGATGCCCTTGAGCACCTCGAGCGAGCCGAAGCTCTTGCGCAGGCCCTCGACGCGGATGAGCGGCTCATTGGTCTGTGCGGCGGCCGCGGTGCCGGTAGTGGCGATATCTGCCATGATGATTCTCCTCGTCTTGAGCCTAGTTGGAGCTGGGCAGCGTTGCCGGGGCCTCGGCGCCGAGCTTTTTGCCAAAGGCCTCGAGCAGGCGGCTCGCCACGAGCGTCAGGATCAGGTAAACCACGAGCGCCACGCAGTAGACCTCCATCTGGCGGTAGTACACGCCGGCGACCGTGGTAGTAGCGTACATGAGGTCAAACACGCCGATGACCGAGAGCACCGACGAGTCCTTGATGTTGATGATGAGCTCGTTGGTGAGTGCGGGGATCGCGTTTTTAATGCCCTGGGGGAACACGACCTTGCGCATGGCCTGCCACTGCGACAGACCCAACGAACGCGCCGCCTCGGCCTGGCCGGGATCGATGGACTCGATGCCGCCGCGCAGGACCTCCATCATGTAGGCGGTGGAGTTGAGCGAGATGGTGACGAGGCCGGCGGTGAAGGTACTCCAGATCTGGTTGGCCTGGGCGGTCTCGAAGCCCATGCCGCGCAGAACGGTGAAGCCCGCGTAATAGATGAGCAGGCCCTGGACCATCATGGGCGTGCCGCGCACGATGGTGGAGTAGACGGTCGCGAAGCCGCGGCCGATACTCTTAAAGAAACGCACCAAGTCGTTGTCCACGCGGTCGAACGTCTGAATGCGCAGGAACACAAAGAGCAGTGCCAGGAAGAAGGCGATGACGGTGCCGAAGGTGGCAAGCGCGATGGTGATTTCGATGCCGCGGATAAAGAAGTCACCACTCTTATAGGTCATGTAGACCAGGCTCGGCAAAAAGTCGCTGGGGTTGGAATCCGAGACGATGCTTACCTGCACCAGGTCGATAAACGACATGACACAGCGGTCGATAAAGAAGATTGCCGCGATGGCAACGACGACATAGCTGACCAAGCGCGCGCCGTGGCGGAAGCGCTCGGATGCGAACGGCGACTTTTCGCGATAGTCGTTCCAGTGCATGAGCTTGGTGACGAGTGCCGCCGCCGACACGACGACCCAGGCCCACAGGATCGCCCAAAGGCAGTCCTGGAAGATGCCAGTGGGCGCCAAAAAGCTCAGCGGCGTGGGGTTGCGCTGGCTAAACGCCAGGCCAAGCGCCGCGATGACGCTCGTGCCCAGGTATACGTAACGGTGATCGGCCTTGATAAAGGAGGCCAGGCGATTGATGGTTTTCATGCTGCCTCCCTATGCCGGCTGACGGTCGAGGCACGCGTCCCACATTTGGTCGCGCTCCTCCTGGCTGATGCCCTTGAGGGCCTTATCGATCATCTTGAGCAGCTTCTTTGAGCCCTTGCGGCAACCGACGTTTGCCGTGACCTCCTGCTTAAAGCCCTCGCCTTCGGCAAAATGAATGGGGACGATACCGGGATTTTGGGCCATGTAGCCCTTTTCGTTCTCGGTGTTGTAGGTCACGGCGTCGCAGGTGCCCTGCAGCAGGTTCGAGAACACCGTGGGGACCGAATCGACCGGGTTCTTGTGAACGACGCCCGGGATCTCGTCGATGACGGTATCGAGCATGGTGTCCTTTTGGCCGAGCACCGTGGCGCCGCTGAAGTCGCTGAGCTTGGTGGCGTTTTGGTAGGGCGAGCCCTCTTTTACGAACAGGCCAAAGTAGCCAATGAAGTACGGGTCGGAAAAGCCGACGGACTCCTCGCGCTCGGGCGTGGCGCTCATGCCAGCGATGATGAGGTCGATCTGGCCGTTGTTGAGCGAGTCGATAAGGCCCGAGAAGCTCTGTTTGACGGCAACGGGCTCGCCGCCGAGGGCCTTGCAGACAACCTTGGCGATCTGAACGTCGTAGCCGTCGGCATAGGCGCCCTGCACGTTGTCGATGGGGATGGTGAACTCGCTGGCCTCGGAGACCTGCCAGTTGTACGGGGCGTAGGCCGCCTCCATGCCAATGCGGATCTTGTCCTTGCCGATCACGGAATCGGACAGGTCGTCGCGACCGCCGCCCGTCGTGGGCTGGACAACTTCCAGCGTAGAGGGGCGCTGGCAGCCGGCAAGCGCGCCGGCGACGACGGTAGCGCTCGCAGCGAGAGCGCTACCCAGAAAGATGCGACGGCTGCACACCGGTTGGCGCTGCGCATCGCGCTGTTGGGGAGAATGCATAATCTGCCTTCCCTGTTGGATCGTATGCTGACGACTTAACAGGATACCGCTCAGCGCTACCTCCAGCAAATGCATATATAAATGCATATATGCAAGTTTACGAACTGAAAACGATTGGTAGTCGCTGGGGACGTTCTTAAACGACTAGTCAAACAAGAACGTCCCCAACGACTAGGCATGAAAAAGACAAGGCATAGACCTTCTGGTCATACCTTGCCTTTTGAATGACAAATTGTCGCTCTGGGTGGCGCGCAGCATCGACCGAGCGGCGGAACCTCTAGAGCAAGGTAACGCTAAAGCTGCGCTTGTCCGTCTCGCCGGGAGCCAAGGTGATGGTGTTGACCTTGTGCTCAAAGACGTCGTCCTCGGTGTCCATGGTGGTGTGACCGGTCCAGGGCTCGAGCGCCACAAACGGGGCGTCGTTGGCGGCAGACCACACGCCGATGTACTTAAAGCCCTCAAAGTCGATCTTGACGCCATGGCCCGACTTGCGACCGCGCAGCGTGAGCGTGGAACCCGGGGTATCGGTGAACATGATGGCGTCGTTATCGAAGTTGCGGTGCGTGATGGGCAGCACGTCCGAGTTATCGGGCGCCTTGTAGCTGCCCTCGAACGTCATGAGACCATCGGGCGTAATGATGGGGGCCTCGTTGGTCCAAGCCTCGGTAAACGCCAGCTCGTAATCCTCGAATGCCTCGTCCTCGGCACCGGGAGCCGGTACGTTAAACGCGGGGTGGCCGCCCACCGAGAACGGCAGGTCCACGTCGCCGGTGTTCGTAACGGCAAAGGTCTGGGTAAGCGTGGCGTCGCCGGTCAGGGCATAGGTCATGTTGAGCTTAAAGTGGTACGGAAAGGCCTTGAACGACTCGGGCGTGTCGGTGATCTCGTACGTTACCGAGGAGCCGTCCTCCGAAACCTCGACCAGCTTGTGCTCGACGATGCGCGCGAGTCCGTGGCGCGGCATCTCGCAGGTACCGGCCGCAGACGTTGCCGTGTTGTTGCGCAGCGAGCCCACAATGGGGAACAGGATGGGCGCATGCTTGCCCCAAAAGGCGGGGTCGCCCTGCCACAGATACTCGTTGCCGTTGAGGGCAAGGCTCGTGAGCTGGGCACCCATGGAATCGATGGCCGCGGTGAGGCCGCCGCGCTTGATGGTAGTGACGGTAGACATGCTACTTCCTCCAAAAGTAAACAATAGTGTCGAGGACTATTGTCCCACTCTTGGCGGCGGGACGGCAGGCGATTATTGAGTAGCCATAGCGGAATGAGCGGCGGGCGCCTACTGGGTATCCACGTAAAGGTCGAACCCGCCCTGCGGTGTAGTGTCGACCGTGTCGAGCGCCTGTGAGTTAAAGCTCACGGGGACCATGCGCTTTGAGGCACGGAAGCGCGTACCGTCGGTGGCGACGGGCGGTTCATCGACGGTGAGCTCGTAGTCGCCGGGCTTAAGCTCGATGCCGTCACCAGCGGAATTGACGTATTGATACTCGTCAATCGTCCGCCCTTTGAGCGTGCGCCCCACGATGTGAATGAGCATTTGGCTGTCGCCGCGCGCGGTGTCCCACGTCGCGCCGTCCTTGACCTCGACCGACACATGTACCGAGCGCGTGCGGCCGAGCGATTGCTCGATAGACATCTCGACCTTGGCGGCGTCTTTTCGCTGTTGTTCAACATGGCTCCAAACGCTACCAATTACCGAGCATGCGATAACGCCGGCCATGAAGGCGATAAGGATGGGGCCAAGCGGAGAGCGACGTTCTGCATCTTCCTCGCGAGACAGATTGGGGCGACGTGTGGGCGCGGGCGCCTGGGCACCCTGCGAGGGCACGTCGAGAATACTGAAGGATGCCGTGCTGTCGGGATCGATGGTGTGACGCGGCTGTGGGGTCTTTGCCGGCGAGATCGACATGTCGGCTGGCTCGCCGAGCGTGGCCGTAGCGTCGGCCTTGGCCTCATCGGCCTCGGCTTGGGCCCAAGCCTGCTCAAAGGTCAGGGGCTCGGCGGCATCGGAGGCGGCGTCAGGCTCGACAGCGGCATCGTTGCCGGTCTCGTCCTCGTCGCTCGACACGTCACGCGACGCGGGCTCGTCCCACTCCTCGTCCGGAGCCTCGCCCTCGCTATACCACCATTCAAAGTTATCGATATCCATACGGGGCGCCCCTTAGGCCTCGCAAATAAACACTCGCTAGTCTTATACCCCCAGACGGCACCGAAGCTCACCCGCGCCGGACACGAAAACCGTCACAACATTCGACGTTTTTCCTCGTTTTCGAGATTTTCATCGAATGTTGTGACGGTTTAGGCGGCAGCCACGCCGCGAATGTGACAAAGAGACTGTCCCTTTGTCACATTCTGTTAGAGTTGCAGGGATTGAATCCCGCTTATTCACGCGACATTGGAGTGACAACCTTGACCGCCGCAACCACGCCAAAAAGTAAGTCAACTACCGCCGCGCTCTCCCCCGCACGCACCAAGCTCTGCCTGGCGCTGCTCGTGCTGTTGGGATTCTCGCTCGGCTGCTCCGAGTTCGTGGTCATCGGCATCGAAAGCGACCTAGCGACGGAACTCGGCGTATCGCTTGCCACCGCAGGCCAACTTATTAGCGTGTTCGCACTGGTCTACGCTATCGCGACGCCGGCGCTCGCGCTCAGCACGGGGCGCTTCCGTCGTTACCAGCTGCTCGTGTGCTACAGCATCGTCTTTGTGCTCGGCAATTTGGTTATGGCGCTGGCGCCCAACTTTCAAGTGCTGTTTATCTCGCGTATTGTCCTGGGCTCCGTCTCGGGTGCGCTGCTCGCCGTGGGCGTGACGTACATCCCTGAGCTGCTGTCCCCGCAGCAGACCTCACTCGCCATCTCGGTAGTGTACGGCGCGTTTTCCGTGGCAATGGTCTTTGTCACTTCGATCGGCAAGTTTGTGGCCGACACGCTCGACTGGCACGTGGCCATGTACGGCACGCTGACCTTTGCCGTTCTGATCTGCGGAGCGCTCGTGGCGTTTATGCCGCGCGCTGGGCAAACCGACGAGCCCGCCACTTTTCGCGAACAGGCGGGTCTGCTACGCGAGCCGAGTATCATTACCGGCATGCTCATCTTCTTGTTTGGCGTGGGCTCGGTCTATGTGTTCTACGGCTACGTGACGCCTTATCTTGAGCAGGTGCTGGGCATGGGCACGGTCGAAGCCAGCACCACGCTCATGGCCTACGGCGTGTTCTGCCTGATCTCGAACATCCTGGGCGGGTGGATCGATGCGCGCTTTGGCATGAAGGCGCTGCTTGTGACGTTTGTGCTGCAGGCTGCGGCGTTACTCGGGCTGTTTGCTTTGGGCGGCACCATGCCGCTCGCGCTGGTCTTTGTCTTTAGCTTGGCGCTGCTCATGTACCTGTTCTCGGTGTCGTGCATCACACACTTTATGGATGTGGCACGCAGCCGCCACCCCAAGTCGATGGTACTCGCAAGTTCGGTTGAGCCCATGGCGTTTAACGTCGGCATCTCGTTTGGCACCGCAGCGGGCGGCGCCGTGGTAAGCAGCGTTGGCATTGCATATGTAGGCGCAGTGGGTGCCGCGTTCTCGCTTGTGGCCTGGGCGCTCACGCTGGTGACGATTAAGTTGGCTCGCTGGGAGCGCCGTCGTCAATCAGCACAGCCCCGGATGCAGGCATAGGGGCGAACATAGTCCAAGGTGGCGAGCAACCGGTGAAAACCGTCCCATACGAGTAGTGTTTATCCGTCTGCAAGCTCCAGCAGTGTAATTTCGTGTACTTCAGATACACGCTTTTCTACGATTTTGTGTATTTCGAGTACATGAAATCGTACTAAACTATGTATCTGAAGTACACGAAATTGGAAAGGCGGCCCCATGCGCAGATCAATCGAATCCGTTATCGAATCATGGGCGACAAAGGACGCGTCGCGCCCCCTCCTCATCCGTGGTGCGCGACGCGTAGGCAAAACGTACGTTGCCGAGGAAATCGGCAGACGAATCGCCGGCGATGCGTTTGTCAAACTCGACTTTCAGACCGATCTTGAGCTGATCGCTCCGCTGTTCGACTGTCCCACCGACGACGTTGACGCCATCGTGGCGCGAATCTCAGACTATAAACGCACCCCCATTCGCAAAGAAACCGCCTTCATCCTGTTTGACGAGGTGCAGCTCTGCGAACGGGCGCTCAACTCGCTTCGCTTTTTTTCGGGTTCGGGCTGGCGCATATGCGCGACCGGCAGTCAGCTCGGCGTCGCCACGCGCAAGCGCAAGTTGCCTTTTCCCAGCGGCGTTCGTCAAGAGACCATGCATCCTATGTCGTTCGAGGAGTTTCTCTGGGCGCTCGACGAGGAGCAGATGGCCAATGCCATTCGTACCCACGCCGGCACGCTCGAGACCTACGCCGCGCACCAAGCCGCGCTCAGCCTGTTTCATCGATACCAGATCGTGGGCGGCATGCCCGCCGCCGTCAACGCATATCGCAAGACGTTATCCATCGAGGATGCGCGCGTCGAGCAGCGCGAAATCGACGAGACCTATACCGCCGATATGACCGACCCCGAAAACGGGATCAGCGGCGTGGCGGCGCGCAAGGTCTGGCGCTCCATTCCGTCCCAGCTGCTGAGATCGTCCACAAAAAAATTCAAGTACTCCGAGGTCGAACGCGGAGGCCGTCGCGCCAAGCTTATCGAGCCGCTCGACTGGCTCGAAGGCGCCGGCATTATATCGGTCAACAACCTGACCGAAGGCATCGAGCCTCCCCTCGTTCCCTTCGACGACGAAGATGGAAGTTTCTTTAAGGTCTATCTTCTCGATACCGGCCTCATGTTCTACAAACTCGGCATCAACCCGCGGCTCTGGCTCGACCTCAAAGAGGATTCCGCCATAGCGCTATCTTCCGACTTCCGAGGCGCCCTGGCGGAAAACTCGGTCATGCAAGCATTTTCGGGCAATAGCTTGCAGACGTATTACTGGGTGCCGCCGTCGTCTTGGAAGACGACCGGCGAGCTCGATTTTTTACTTCAGACCGACCGTATGGAAATTGTGCCCGTCGAAGTAAAGTCCGCACGTAACGTGCGCGCGAGAACCCTCGGGTCGTTTATGGACAAAGCCCGATCGCCATATGCCTACATTTTGTCCGAGAACAATTTTTCCCGCAGCGAAACCGATGACGGGCGCGAGCTGCGCCACCTCCCCTTGTACGCAGCGGGCTTTATTGGAGCAAACTGCCTCAAGAGCAGTCTGTAAGCCCTGCGCGACCGCCTAGAAAGGAAGCCGCTCATGCAACGCATTCTTTTTATCTGCTATGGAAATATCTGTCGCTCGACGATGGCTGAGTCCGTGTTTACCGAGCTAGTGCGGCGCGCCGGGCGCGCGGGCGAGTTTGCCATCGATTCCGCGGCGACCTCGACCGAGGAGATCGGCAACCCGCCACACCACGGTACCGTTGCCAAGCTACGCGAGGTCGGGATTCCCGTCGTCGCACATCGCGCACGTCAGGTGCGTCGCGCGGAGTATGGCGACTGGGACCACATTGTCAATATGGACGACGAGAACGCCCGCGCCCTGTACCGAATTTTTGGGAAGGACCCCGATGGCAAGATCTCGCGCCTGCTCGATTGGACCGATCGCCCCGGCGACGTGGCCGACCCCTGGTACACCGGCGATTTCGACGCCACCTACCGCGATGTACTCGCCGGTTGCACCGCCATGCTCGAGCAGCTGTAGGCGCTCGGGCGGCGCGGGCACACGGGCCACGCCATCGGCATAAAACGAGCGTGGGAGAAAATCCACACTCATGAATGTGACAAAGGGACTGTCCCTTTGTCACATCCGGGACTGGCCCTAGACCGGCTTGACCTCCAGTTTTATCCCCTCGGCGCAGGAGTCGCCCAAAACATCCGAAAGGCCCCAGGTCGCATATAGCGGCAAATAGAGAACCGCTCCGTTGCGCTCAACGTTGCCTCTCGAGAAAACAATCCCGAGCCTTACGCCATATTCAGCCGTATCAAGCACATGACCGAGCGCAGCGTGCGCGTGGTAATAGGAGCCCGATTTAACCTCGATCGGAACAGCCGTCCCATCCGGTCCATCGACCACAAAGTCCACTTCACCGCGCTTTTTTGTCTGATAGTAGTAAAGCTGGCGATTTTGGGCAGCCAGCTGCTGGGCCACCACGTTTTCGTAAATGCCGCCCAGATTGGGCTCCTTGCTATCAAGATACGCCGCTTGGGCGACTCCAACGGGGTAGCGCGCCATCAACATGCCCGTATCCGATTGATATAGCTTGAACTGCGATGGCCGTGCCGTCTTGAGCAGGGGCGATTTTGGCTCGGTTACGATATCGGCTTTGAGAGCAACGCCGGCATCGGCAAGCCATACAAAATCTCGCTGATACTTCTCGTAGTGAGCCTTGGGGTCAATGGAATTGAGCACGAAGCGCTTGTTTTCGCCCTCGAGCATAATAGGGAGCTGATCGTAGATGCTCTGCACCTGAAGGGCTCGCCCGCTTGCATACTTGGAGATATCCCGTCGGTACTGTTCGTTGAGCTCTGACTGCAGCTGACGAACAGAGGCAAGGTCGCCCCGCGTGTCAAGGAAACGCTGCACGACCTCTGGCATTCCGCCGACAACGGTATAGGTCCTGAAGTTTGCCATCATCGCGTCATGAATGTAACCAGGAATGGGCTTCTCGTTGATGCACGCGTCGCGTATCGTTTGGCGAGCCCCTTCGCTCACCCCGATTGCCCAGCAAAACTCCTCGAAATCGAGCGGGAACATCCTAAGCTCGTGAACATATCCCACGGGATAGGATCTGACGCCCTTGAACTGAGTCCCGAGCATTGACCCCGAAAACGCCCAGTGGCAGCGCCCATCCTCAACAAGGAACTTTGCCATCGTCATGATGTCGGGGGCCTCTTGGACCTCATCGATAAACACGAGCGTTTTGCCCGGCGCTATCGACTTTCCCGAGAGAAGCGTCACCCTGCTGATGAAATCATCGGCATCCCGCGCCTCGAGAAGAGCGTCTTTTGCCTGACGATTTTCCATGAGATTGAGCTCGATGTAGGTTGCATGGCTGGCTTTGCCAAATGCGCGAATCGAATAGCTTTTGCCGATCTGGCGAGAACCCGTGATGAATAAGGCCTTTTGCTCGGCAGACTTCAGCCAACGCTCCAGCTCTGCCGCTATTTTCCTGCGCAGCATAGGCTCTCCCCTCAGTGTCATCAAATGAAATGCAAAGTTCTATGCGCTTGATTATCGATGAAATATAGGATTTTTAGAACCTAAAATCGGATGAAATGCAGAGATTTAGGATTATAAGCAGAAAGAAGGGGCAGCCCCGGCGAATGTGACAAAGGGACTGTCCCTTTGTCACATTGCGCTCGACTACTCGTCGACGATCTCGGCAAGCCAGACGTTCAGCGTATCGACCTCGGGGCAGCAGAACTTTGCCGTACCGGGCTCGTTGCCAGGCACGGTTCCGCCATAGCGCAGGATATCGATATAGGGAAAGCCCACATGGCAGGCCATGGCACACATCTTGCCGCGGTCTCGCTCGAAGTCAAAAACGTCGCCCGGCTTGTGACCATGGTGGCAGCGGCACGCACCCAGCTGGTCCACGCAGCTCACGCGGATGCGCGGACGCTTGCCCCGCGGCGCGCCGAGCGGCTTGCTCTCGCCCGCAGGCTTGGCGCCACCCTCGCCAGCATTACTCATGGTCAATCACATCCAGGCAGGCCTCGATGGGAAGGCCAGCCGACTTGTCCTCTTGGTCGGCATTACGCTCGATAAGCTCAGCCACCACGCGCATGGCATCGGACGTCGCGCGCTGCAGACTCCAACCTGCCATAACGCGGCCGACGAGCACCGCCGAGAACGTGTCGCCCGTGCCCGGGAAATAGACCGGAATGAGCTCAAAGGGAATCGTAAAGTACTCCCCCGCCACATGGTCGTAACCGATAACCGCGTTCGTGCCATTGACCACGGCGCTCGTAATGACCACCGACTTGGCACCCAGCTCGCGCACGGCGTCCACAAGGGCGCGGGCCTCGTCGGGCGTGATTTGCTCGGCGATAGGCCTATTGGCAAGCAGGCACGCCTCGGTATAGTTGGGCACCGCGTAGTCTGCGCACTCCAGCAGGTGCCGCATAAGGCCAATCGTGGACTCGGGCACGCCCGCATAGAGCTTGCCGTTGTCGCCCATGATGGGGTCAACGAACACCTTAGTGCCCTTTTGCGCACGGCGGTGGCAAAAGTCCGAGATGATGCGCGTCTCTTCCTCGGTCACGATAAAGCCGGTCGAGATGGCGTCGAACTCAAAGCCGAGCTCCTCCCAGATGGCGAGGCTCTGGCGCACGTACTCGGTGGTGTCATGGATGTAGAACTTGGGATAGTTGAGCGTATCGGACACCAGCGCCGTCGGCAGGTTGTGGATACGGTAGCCCATATGCGACAGCACCGGCAGCATGGCGGAAAGCGCGACCTTGCCGTAGCCGCACATATCGTTGATCAGCAGCAGCTGAGTGTTCTTCATGAGGGTCTCCCTTGTTTCGGGCACGGCGCAGCAGCGCCATAGTGCGACTAAGTGTAGCGCAGGGGACGTTACGAGCGAAGTCGGGCAGCGCGAAGGGCAAATTGTTGCGGAAAGGTTACGTGAAGTTAGTCATTGGGGACGTTCTTAAATGACTAGTCAAACAAGAACATCCCCAACGACTAACCCAACGACTATCAGCGCAAGGAGTGTCCCCAAGTGTCGGCACATAAGGAACGTCCCTAAGTGCCACTCGAACATAATAAGTTTGGTACCTTGACATTGATTTCTCACGCTCCTAAATTGGTTAGGCACAAAACAATTCCTCTACCTAACTAAAGAAAGGAGCAGCACTAATTCATGTGCGATGAACCTCTTAGCCTTTGTTCGCACGAGCCCGGCGGCGACCCGTCACGGCCGGCGGATGCACCCGAAGCGGTTAGCTCGGAAGACAAGCTTGCCAAGCGCATCCTCAATAATCTGGGCTTTTGCGGCCATTACATGCATTTTCATGGCGGAGGCGTGTCCGGCAAGGCGCCCATCATCTGCCTGCTGGCCAAGCAACCCGGCGGCGAGATGTCGCAGCAGGAACTCGGCATGCACTTTGACCTCAAGCCGGGGTCGCTTTCCGAGATCCTGTCCAAGCTCGAGCTCAACGGCCTCATCGAGCGCAGCCGTAACCCCAAGGATCGACGGCAACTCACCATTCGCCTGACCGAAACCGGCCGGGAAAACGCCCGCATCGACCAGGCGACCCGCATCCGCTTTAGAGAACGGGCCTTTAGCGCGCTCACCCACGACGAGCGCGAGGACCTCGCCGAAATGCTCGATAAAATCCGCGTAACCTGGGAGGAACTGGATGATTAAAACCCTCATGGGCAGCATCCGCGACTATATGAAAGACACCGTTGCCACGCCGTTGCTCGTGCTTGGCGAGGTGCTCTGCGAGATGCTGATTCCATTTATCACCGCCAACCTGATCGACGCCATCAAAGACGGCGCCACCGTAGCCGAGATGCTTCCCACCGCAGGCTTTTTGGTGCTCATCGCGCTGACGTCGCTTGCTTTTGGCGCCGCGGCCGGCGTCACCTGCAGCCATGCGAGCTGCGGGTTCGCCAAGAACCTGCGTCACGACCTGTTCTACAAGATCCAGACGTTCAGCTTTGCCAACATCGATGAGTTCTCGAGCTCCTCGCTCGTCACGCGCCTGACCACCGATATCAACAACGTGCAGCAGGCCTTTATGATGATCATCCGTATCGCCGTGCGCGCGCCGCTGGTATTGATCTTCGCCTTTACCATGGCGTTTATCATGGGCGGCAGCGTTGCCATGGTCTACCTGGTCATCATTCCGCTGCTGGGCTTTGGACTGTTCTTTATCATCTTTAAGGTGCGCCCCATCTTCTCGCGCGTGTTCCACAAGTACGATGCCCTTAACGAGTCCGTCGAGGAAAACGTCACCGGCATGCGCGTGGTTAAGAGCTACGTGCGCGAAGACTTTGAGAAGGAGAAGTTCGCGACCGCCGCGCGCGACGTCCAGATGGATTTCACCCGCGCCGAGAAGCTGCTTGCCTTTAACAACCCCATGATGAACATCTGCGTCAACGGCGCGTTTGTCGTCATCATCTACCTGAGCTCCAAGCTCATCATCACGAGCCAGGGCACGCTGTTCGACGTGGGCCAGCTCTCCTCGATCTTTACCTATGGCTTCCAAATCCTCATGAGCCTGATGCAGCTATCGATGATCTTTGTCATGGTGACCATGGCCGACGAATCGGCGCACCGCATCACCGAGGTGCTTGCCGCCGAGCCCACGATCGCCAACCCGACCAAGCCCGTGCTCGAGGTTGCCGACGGCTCCATCGACTTTGACCACGTGAGCTTTAAGTATTCCGCGCATGCGAAGCGCCAGGCGCTCGACGACATCGACCTGCACATTAAGAGCGGCGAGACCATCGGCATCATCGGCGGCACCGGCTCGGCCAAGTCCACGCTCGTAAACCTCATTGCCCGCCTGTACGACGCCACCGAAGGCACCGTGCGCGTGGGCGGCGTGGATGTGCGCGACTACGGCTTGGACGCGCTGCGCCACCAGGTCGCCATGGTGCTGCAGAAAAACGTGCTGTTTAGCGGCACCATTGCCGAGAATCTGCGCTGGGGCGACCCGAACGCCACCGACGAGGAGGTCCGCGAGGCGGCACATCTGGCCTGCGCCGATGAGTTTGTCGACGGCTTCCCCAAGGGCTACGACACCTGGATCGAGCAGGGCGGCTCCAATGTTTCCGGCGGTCAGAAGCAGCGCCTGTGCATTGCGCGTGCCCTGCTGCGTCGCCCCAAGATCTTGATCCTGGACGACTCCACCAGCGCCGTCGACACCAAGACCGACGCCAAGATTCGCGCAGGACTGGCAAGCTATCTGCCCAACACGACCAAGCTCATCATCGCCCAGCGCATTAGCTCCGTGCAGGATGCAGACCGCATCATCGTCATGGAGGGTGGCCGCATCGCGCAGATCGGTAACCATGATGAGCTGCTTAAGACAAGCGAGATCTACCGCGAGACCTTTACCTCGCAGAACAAGATGTCTGCCGAGGGCGAGGAGAACGCCGGCGACGTCTCCGGCAACACGGCCACGGCGGCAGACAACACCGATACGACCGTAACGCAAGCCCAGACCCAGGAAGGAGGCGAGGCACATGAGTAAGGCAACGACCGCCGAGCGCGCGCTCAACCGCAAGGGCGGCACCATGTCGCGCCTCATCAAGACGCTCTTTGGCTTCTACCCCGTGCTTTTGCCCCTCGTCGTCGTCGGCGTGGTGCTCTGCGCCATCATCAACTCCATCGGCGCGACCTTCCTTCAGAGCGCCCTGCAGATCATTAGCGACTCGTGGCAGTCGGGCGACTGGACGACCGCACAGCCCAAGATTCTGCAGCTCGTGACCACCCTCGCCTGCATCTACGGCGTCGGCATCCTGTCCTCACTGTTCTGGAACCGCGCCATGGCCATCGTCACGCAGGGCTCGCTCGAGAAGCTGCGCGAGAAGATGTTCAACCGTATGCAGGACCTGCCGATTCGCTACTTCGACACGCACCAGCGCGGCGACATCATGAGCCACTACACCAACGACATCGACACGCTGCGCCAGATGATCAGCCAGTCGCTGCCCAACCTGCTCATGACGACCATCGTCATCGTCACGGTGTTCTTTATCATGCTGTACTACAGCGTGTGGATGTGCCTGGTCATCGTGGCCGGCGTCGTCTTTATGACCTTTATGACCAAGCTGCTCGGCTCCAACTCCGCGCGTTTCTTTATTGCGCAGCAGACCGAGCTCGGCGTGGTCGAGGGCCATATCGAGGAAGTCATGAACGGCCAGAAGGTCGTCAAGGCATTCTGCCACGAGTCTGCCGCCGAGGCCGATTTTGACGAGCGCAACGAAAAGCTCTTCGAGGTCTCGCAAAAGGCCAACGTGTACGCCAACATCCTCATGCCCATCCTGATGAACCTGGGCAACCTGCTCTACGTACTGGTCGCACTGGCAGGCGGTATTTTCCTGGCGCTGGGCGTGCCCAACCTGAGCATCTCGGGCATGACGCTGTCCATCGCCGTCGTGGTGCCGTTCCTCAACATGACCAAGCAGTTCTGCGGACAGATCGGTCAGATCTCGCAGCAGATCAACGCCGTGGTCATGGGCCTCGCCGGCGCCGACCGCATCTTTGAGCTCATCGACGAGGAGCCCGAAGCCGACGAAGGCTATGTGACGCTCGTCAACGCTCAAGTGAACCCCGATACCTGGCAGCTCGAGGAGGCCGACCACCACACCGGCATGTGGGCGTGGAAACATCCGCACCGCGCAACCGGCGAGATCGAGTACGTGCCGCTGCGCGGCGACCTGGTCATGGACAACGTCGACTTTGGCTACACGCCCGGCCACGAGGTGCTGCACGGCGTGTCCGTGTTTGCCAAGCCGGGCCAGAAGGTCGCGTTTGTCGGCGCCACCGGTGCCGGCAAGACGACCATCACCAACCTCATCAACCGCTTCTATGACATCGCCGATGGCAAGATCCGCTACGACGGCATCAACGTCAACAAGATCCGCAAGGCCGATCTGCGCCGCTCGCTGGGCGTCGTGTTGCAGGACGTGAACCTGTTCACCGGCACCGTGATGGATAACATCCGCTACGGCAACCTGGATGCCACCGACGAGGAGTGCATCGCGGCTGCCAAGCTCGCGGGCGCTGACGACTTTATCACCCGCCTGCCCGACGGCTACGGCACCATGCTCACCGGCAACGGCGCCCAGCTGTCGCAAGGCCAGCGCCAGCTGATTTCGATTGCACGCGCTGCCGTCGCCGATCCGCCGGCGATGATCCTGGACGAGGCCACGTCGAGCATCGATACCCGCACCGAGGCCATCGTGCAGGCGGGCATGGACAAGCTCATGGAAGGCCGCACGACGTTTGTCATCGCGCACCGCTTGTCCACCGTGCGCAACTCCGACGCGATCATCTGCCTGGACCACGGTCGTATCATCGAGCGCGGCAACCACGACGAGCTGATCGCCAAGCATGGGTACTACTACCAGCTCTATACCGGAGCGTTTGAGCTGGAGTAGTTCGGCTCGCCGAGATGGCCGATTTGCCGCTCATTCGTCGGGCATGACCCTAAGGTCAATGCCCTCCTCTTTCGGGGCAAATCGACTCATCTCAACGACCCAAACACAATGCACCGCAACGAATAAAGCCTCCGCAGCCACACGAGCTGCGGAGGCTTTATTCATGCCGGCCGGAAACCGTATCCCACTTTTCGGGCCCAGAATGGGATGCCGTTTCCCGCTGGGCCCCCTCCGGGAAACGGTATCCCATTTCAAGGGCATAAACCGGGATGTGGTTTCCCCTAACGGCACCTTTGGGAAACCGCATCCCACTCTAGACGCACAAAACGGGATGAGCTTTCCCATGGTGATCCAAGACCAGAAACATGTTCGATAGCGCGGCCAGGTCAAGAACAACAAGACAAGCGTCACGCCAATTTGGACGAGCGTCTGCTACAGTTTGAGGCTGTTGGCCCATATGGTAGAGTTGACCTCACGTAAATTTCAGCACGCTGGGTGCCACCTGCGCTTTTGCCATTTGAGAGAGTGAACTTGTGAATACTTCTGTCGCCAAGAAGGCCAGCCAGGCGGTGCGCCTGCTCATGATGGTGCTCACGGCAGTTCTCATCTTCTTCTTCATCAATGTCATGCTGCTCGTCTCCGATATCCAGGGCACGGCGCGCGTGGTCAACTACGCCGGCCTGGTACGCGGCACCACGCAGCGCATCGTGAAGCTCGAGGACGCAGGCCAGCCACAAGACGACCTGCTCAAGGCCGTTGATTCATACATTAACGGCTTGCGCTACGGAAGCGACGACCTCAATCTCGTCCGTCTCGATGACGATGAGTACCAGGCAAAGATGACCGAACTCGCGAACTATTTTGACGAGCTTCGCGCCGAGATTGCCCGCGTGCGCGAAGTCGGCTACGAGAACACCGACATCATCTCGATGAGCGAGGAGTTCTTTGGCATTTGCGACGATGCTACGCGACTCGCAGAGGACTACTCTCAGGAGAAGGCGTCGGCGCTCAACTATCTCGAGGGCTTGGTGATCATCGACATCGTGGGCTTGGTGGCGACCTTTGCGGTTGAACTTGTTCGCGCGGTGCGCACTGCCGCGCTTAATCGCGAGCTGCAGAGCAAAGTCTATCTCGACGAAGCCACGGGACTGCCCAATAAGAACAAGTGCGAGGAGATCTTGGGGCAGGAGCAGCCTGTCTCCGCGGAGGCGCCCGTTGCGGTGTGCGTCTTCGACCTTAACAATCTGCATACGGTCAATAACAACTTCGGCCACGAGAAGGGCGACGAATACATCCGCTCTTTTGCACAGCAACTGGGAAGCGTGGCGTCCGAGACGTGCTTTGTGGGTCGCGACGGCGGCGATGAGTTTATCGCGGTACTGCGGGATGCCGACCGAGCCGCTGTGGAATCTTGTCTCGCTCGGATTCACGCGAACGTGAACGAGTATTCCGAAGTCCACCCCGATATGCCCATCAGCTACGCGGTGGGCTATGCGCTTTCCAACGATTTTGACGAGCCACCTACCATGCGCGAACTCTTTTCCCAGGCCGACAAGAACATGTACGTCGATAAGAACCGCGTAAAGGCAGCCGAGACGGCCGATCCGCAACGCGAGGACCGCTAAACCCGTAGCAAAGGGTAGCTAATTTGGGACGGGACTCTTTTGGCTACTTGAGGAGTTGGCCATGGCGTTGACGAATTTTTGTACTTGGAGGGTGGGCTCGAGCGGATAGTGCAAAAAGACCGGCACCTCTCGCCCACATAGGAACGGCACGCCCACGAAGGCCGGGTGCACCCCCGACCACGCTCCGCAGGTGAGCACCGCATCGCCCTTTTCCTCGGCTTCGTTAAAGAGCGCGAAGTCAAAGCTATCCACATCGATCACATCCACACCGCCGTCGGCTAACAGGTCGATGCGCAGGCTGTCCATAGCGTCGTTGCCGTGACGGAGCACGCGCAGGCGCATGCCCTCCAAGTCGGCGACCGTAATGCGATTCTTGCGGGCAAGCGGGCTCGTGCGTGGCAGGTCGATATAAAACGGCACGTTAACGATGCGAAGCTTTTGGCAGGCGTCGCCCCAGCGTGGGGTAGAAAAACTCGACTGCACCACATCGACCTCGCGGCCCAAGCTGCGCATGACGGTCTCGCGCTCGTCATAGAGGTCGCTTACCGGCACAATCTCAATTCGTAGCGACGGTTCCAGATCATGGATGCCCGACCACATCGATAGCGTCTGGCGCCCCGGGCACATCATCGACACGCCCAGACGCACGGCCCCGCCATCGCCCGCCGCGCGTCGGGCGCGGCGCAACGCATCCTCGGACTGGCGCATGATCGAACGTGCATCGTCCACCAGCAGAGCACCTGCCGGCGTCACCTTAACACCCGAATGCGAGCGTTCGAACAACGTGATGCCGAACTCGGCCTCGAAGCCCGACACCTGCTTGACGAGCGCCGGAGTCGACACGCGCAATTTTGCCGCCGCGCGCGAGAAGCTTCCCAGCTCCGCGGCGGCCGATATGGCCTCGAGTCGTCGATCGTACACGTCAATCTCCTGTTTCCAGACGCATGGCAATGAACTGCCGAAGGGGGTTGTTTTGGCAGGTCACACACTCAATTAAAGGCGCATCGTCTTGCAAGCTATGAACCTACGGTTAACGCCATTCTAACAAATATGCAATTCACCTGCGCAAATGCAAAGCATACGATAACCAGCGAAAACCACGTGGGTCGGTTAATGGGAGCGACCCACCGGGAGGCACAAGAAGGGAAGTTCCTATGAGCAATTGGCTTAAGCTCGAGGGCGATGTCTGCGCCGTGACTGGCGCGCTCGGCGGTATGGGCGCCGAGATCTGCCGCGAGTTCGCCCGCAATGGCGCCAACGTCGTCATGCTCGACCTGGACGAGGAAAAGGTCAAGGCCGCAGCCGCCGACCTCGCCGCCGAGTTTGGCATCCACGCCGAGGGCTACAAGATGAACGCCACCGACGAGGCCGAGGTTCAGGCCGCCGTCGATGCCACCATCGCCGACTTCGGCCGCGTCGACGTTCTCGTCAACACCGCCGGCATCCTGCGCTTCGCAGCCATGGAAGACCTGCCGTTGAGCGACTGGGAGCAGGTGCTCAACGTCAACCTCACCGGTTACTTCATCACCTCGCAGCGCTTTGGTCGCGAGATGATCAAGGCCGGCCAGGGTCGCCTGGTGCACATCTCGACCGTCGCCAGCCACTCCCCCGAGACGTTCTCGGGCGTGTACAGCTCCACCAAGGCCGGCGTCAACATGATGTCCAAGATGCTCGCCGCCGAGTGGGGCCCCTACGGCGTCCGCTCCAACTGCGTCGAGCCCTGCTTCGTTAAGACCCCGATGTCGGCCAACTTCTACGCCGACCCCGAGGTCGAAAAGAGCCGCAGCCGCCTGATCGCCACGCGTCGCATCGGCGAGGTCAGTGATATCGCCAACGCCGTCATGTTCCTGGCGTCCACGCGCTCGGACTTTACCACCGGCGACGCCATCAAGGTCGATGGTGGCTTCTCCAATATGATGGGCGACCTCACCGCCAAGCCCGGCGGCCGTCGCGCCTATGCCGACAACTACCTCAAGAACAAGGGTGTCGAGCTTTGGTCCGATGAGTCCGGCGTCGCCAAGCCGACTGACCAGTAAACCAACCTAACAGGGAGACCCGCGGATACGACCGCTCCTCCCCCGTATCGATTAGAAAGAGTCCAATGGCTTCCACCAACTCCAACAAGGGTCGCGCCGTCGTGCTTTCCGCCGCGTGCGTCACCATGTTCTTCATCAGCTCCATCGCGCTGTATTCCGTCGTGAGCAAGAACCTGCTCGCCGTCTACCCCGAGTGGTCCAGCGCTCTTACCTGGGCCTTCCCGGTCTTTCAGACCATCATGGCCGTGACGGGCATCTTCGCCGGCCGCATCTCCGATAAGATCGGCCCGCGCAACGTCGTTATCGCCGCCGCCGTGTGCTACGGCCTGGGCTGGTTCATGTCCGGCACCGTCACCGAGCCGTGGCAGTTCTACCTGTGGTTCTCGCTCGTCGCCGCCATCGGCAACGGCCTGGGCTACAACCCGGCACTCACCACCGGTCAAAAGTGGTTCATCGACAAGAAGGGCCTCGCCTCCGGCATCACCCTGGCCGCTTCGACCGCCGGCCCCGCCGTGCTGTCCCCAGTGCTCGCCTCGCTGCTCATCCCGAGCCTGGGCATCTTTGGCGCCCTTAAGGCGCTCGGCGTCATCTTCTTTGTGACGATTGCCGCCTCCGCCCTGTTCCTGAAGGCCCCCGAGGCCGGTTGGCTGCCCGAGGGCTTCGAGGCCCCCAAGGGCGGCGCGCATGCCGGCACCTTCGGCGACCTCACCCCGGGCGAGATGGTCAAGACCCCGCGTTTCTGGGTCCTCATCGTCACCTTCGCCTTTGCCGCCACCGCGGGCACCCTGCTCGTGGGCAAGGTTGCCTCCATCGCCGCCGTCCAGCTCTTCGCCGACCCCACGAGCGCCGCGGCCGTCGCCCTCGGCGGTGTGGTGGTCTCCGTCAACACCTGCGCCAACTTGGTTGGCCGCCTGTCCTTTGGCCAGATCATCGACAAGCTCGGCGCCTATAAGTCGCTGCTCATCAGCCTTGTCGTCACTATCGTCGCACTCGTCATCATGTCGATGAGCTTTACGCAGAGCATGTTCTTTGTGGCGCTCGCCCTGCTCGGCTTTAGCTTTGGCGCCCTGCTCGTCATCTACCCGCCGCTCACCGGTGGCGCCTTTGGCACCAGCAACATCGGCGTCAACTACGGCATCATGTTTTTAGGCTATGCCGCTTCCACCTGGATCAGCCAGCCCATCACCGCCGTGCTGTATCACGCCGAGGCCGGCAGCGCCGCCTACCAGCAGTCCTTCTACGGCGCCATCGTGATCGCCGCCATCGCCGTCGTGCTCACCGTCTACATGATGGTCTCCGACAGCAAGAAGAAGTCCGCCTAGTTTTACCGATGCGACAAAGGGACAGCCCCTTTGTCGCATTCCACCGGTCACCAGTATTAAGGAGTCGAAATGTCTGAGCTCAACCCCGTCCGCATTGCCGTTATCGGCGCCGGCGCCATGGGCCGCAACCACATCCGCTTTGTCACCGAGGAGCCCGAGGCCGAGCTCGTCGCCATCGCCGACGCCTTTGAGGGCGCCCGCGCCACGGCCGAGGCCGCCGGCGTGCCGTTTTACACCGATCCCGCCCAGATGATGGACGAGGTCAAGCCCGAGGCCGTCATTATCGCCACCCCCAACGACCTGCACCTGGGCGTTGCCCGCGAGGCCGTAAAGCGCAACATCGTTCCGCTGGTCGAAAAGCCGATCTCCAACGACCTGGAGGATGCCCAGGCTTTCGCTGCCGAGGCCGAGACCGCCGGCGTGCCCGTGCTCGTGGGCCAGCACCGTCGCCACAACCCCTTCGTCAACAAGGCCAAGGAGATCATCGAGTCCGGCGAGCTGGGCAAGCTCACCGTGTCGAGCTTCCACTACATGATCTATAAGAACGACGAGTATTTCGATGTCGAGTGGCGCCGCAAGAAGGGTGCCGGCCCGATCCTGGTCAACCTGGTGCACGACGTCGACCTGCTCCGCTACCTGCTGGGCGAGCCCGTTGCCGTCCAGGGTATGCAGTCCAGCGCCGCCCGCGGTTTTGAGACCGAGGACTCCGCCGTGGTCAACGTCCGTTTTGCCGATGGCGCGCTCGCAAGCATGACCATCTCCGACGCCACCGCCAGCCCCTGGAACTGGGAGGCAACCGCTCGCGAGGATCCGCAGTACCGCCCCTTCGACGCCGACGCCTACTTTATCGGCGGCACTAAGGGCGCCCTGTCGCTGCCCCGCCTGCACCAGTTCTCCTACGACGGCGCCTCTAACTGGCACAAGCCGCTGCAGATGGAGATTCCGGCCGTCGACCCGGCACTGCCGCACAAGATGCAGCTCAAGCACTTTGTGAAGGTTGTCCGCCGCGAGGTCGAGCCCGTCGTGACCCCCGCCGATAACGTCAAGACGCTCACGCTTCTCAACGCCATCAAGGAGGCCGCCGAGACCGGCCAGATCGTCGAGCTGTAATACTTTAGGGCGGGTCGCGGCAAACTCCTATGCCGAACCCCTCGGCCCGCCACCAACAAGCCCCTCTTCTTCGCCCCGCGAGCAGCCTCCTGCCCGCGGGGCTTTTTGGTACCTTGCCGACGATTTTCCTGGAGCGGGAGCTATTTTGCGCCTCAGCTTGGTTCGTTCGCCACGAAATGGGCCTATCTACTACGTTTAACCGATCACCCTCAACCATGCCGAATTTCGAGAAATAAAAACCGCAGGTAGGCGGGTTGCGCATTTTCGGAAAACCGAGGGATGGTCGACCCATATGGTTCAAACGTAGTAGATAGGTCGTTTTCGTGGCGCGGCCCCAAAACAGTCTTTTGGGACGGGTGGTATCCTTGGTAGCCCTGTGCTGCAAACGCACCTTAAACGCAAGGAGTCCCATGGATCTTATCGCCCAGCTCGCCCGCGAGCTCAACCTTAAGGCCGCCAACATCGAGGCAGCCGTCAAGCTCATCGACGAGGGCAACACCATCCCCTTTATCTCGCGCTACCGCAAGGAAGCAACGGGCGGCATGGACGACGTCGCCCTGCGCGCACTCGACGAGCGCCTGTCCTACCTGCGCAATCTTGAACAGCGCAAAGAGGACGTCATTCTGCTCATCGACGCCCAGGGCAAGCTCACGCCCGAACTCGAGCAGCAGATTCGAGAGGCCACGCAGCTCCAGCGTGTCGAGGACCTCTACAAGCCCTACCGCAAAAAGCGCATGACCCGCGCACAGAAGGCCCGCGAGGCAGGCCTGGAGCCGCTTGCCAACATGATCATCATGCAGGCCTCGGCCAAGGGCAGCGCGCTCGACACCGCCGCGGCCTACGTCAACGAGGAAGCCGGCTTCGACACGCCCGAGAAGGCGCTCGCCGGCGCGGCGGACATCGTGGCTGAGACGGTGGCCGAAGACCCCGAGAACGTCGCCGACCTGCGCGCCTTTACGCAAAACACCGCCGACATCGTCGTCGAGGCCACCGACCCCGCAGAGAAGACTCCCTACGAGCCCTACTACAACTATGATGAGCCGCTGCGCCGTATACCCAACCACCGCGTGCTGGCTATCGACCGCGGCGAGCGCGAGGGCAAGCTCCGCGTGCGCGTGAACGTCGACGGCGCTGCCGCCACAGCGCGCCTCGGCAGCCGTTGGCCCCGACGCCAGGGCGTCTTCGCGCCCATCTTCGATGCCGCCATCGCTGACGGTTACAAGCGCCTCATGGCCCCCTCGCTGGAGCGCGAGGCCCGCGCCAAACTCACCGTTCGCGCTCAGACCGAGGCCATCAACGTCTTTGCCAAGAATCTCGAGGGCCTGCTCTCGGCACGCCCCGTCCGTGGCGCCCGCGTACTCGCGCTCGACCCGGGCTACCGCACCGGCTGCAAGGTCGCCGTCATGGACGAGACCGGCAAGCTGCTCGACCACGGCGTGGTCTACCCCACCAAGCCGCGCCACGACGTCGCCGGCACCAAGCGCGAGCTCGCCCGCCTCGTCAAAAAGGACAGCGTCAACACCATCGTCATCGGCAATGGCACCGCCAGCCGCGAGACCGAGGAAGTCGTCTCGGAGTTCATTGCCGAGCAGGCACCCGGCCTTCGCTACACCATCGTTAACGAAGCCGGCGCATCGGTGTACTCCGCTTCCGAGCTTGCCAGCCAGGAATATCCCGACCTGGACGTCACCGTACGTGGCGCCATGAGCCTGGGCCGCCGCCTGCAGGACCCGCTGGCAGAGCTCGTCAAGATTCCGCCCCAGTCCATCGGCGTGGGCCAGTACCAGCACGACCTTGACCAGGCCGAGCTCTCGCGCACCCTGGGCCACGTGGTGGAGGACGTCGTCAACCGCGTGGGCGTCGATGTAAACACCGCGAGCGCGAGCCTGCTGGGATACGTTTCGGGCATCACGCCGAGCGTGGCCAAGAACATCGTGGCTTTCCGCGAGGAAAACGGCGCCTTCACCGATCGCCGCCAGCTCAAGAAGGTCCCCAAGCTGGGACCCAAGGCATATCTCAACGCTGCAGGCTTTTTGCGAATTAGCGGCGGTAAGAACCCGCTCGACGCAACGAGCGTCCACCCCGAAAGCTACGAGGTGGCCACGGCCGTCCTTGAGCGCGCAGGCGTGGCGGCAAGCGAGCTTAGCCGCGGCGGCGTACCCGACATCGAGCGCCGTCTGGGCAGCATCTCGACGCTGGCAAGCGACCTGGACTGCGGCACCCTCACGCTCATCGACATCGTCAACGAGCTCAAGAAGCCCGGCCGCGACCCGCGCGACGACGCGCCCGAGGTGGTCTTTAGCCGCTCGGCACTTTCCATCGACGACCTGGAACCCGGCATGGAGCTCAAGGGCACGGTGCGCAACGTCGTCGACTTTGGCGCCTTCGTCGACGTGGGAGTGCACCAGGACGGCCTCGTACATATCTCTAAGCTGGCCAACCGCTTTGTCAAGCACCCCAGCGACGTCGTGCGCGTCGGTGACACGGTCAAGGTGTGGGTCGAAAAGGTCGATCGCGACCGCAAGAAGATCTCGCTCACCATGGTGCAGGGCAAGTAAACCGCCAAAGCAAAGGTACCCCCTGTAGCGATGTGCAAAATCGCGAGTATTCTGCAAATTCCACCGTTCCGGGTGCCCCTCAGAGACGAAAAAGCAAAAAACAGCCCCCGTTTTAGCGTCGTCAGAGCCAAAACGGGGGCCGTTCCATGCTTCGGTTAACTGATAAAGACCTTTACGTTGCTGAATACTCTCGATTTTGCACGGCGCAGGCGGGGGTACCTTTGCCCACGGCAGGATATGGAAGCCAAGCGCCAACTTGCTGGCAAGCTCGTGTCGGCAGCCCCGGCCTTTCCTTTGCCTAGCGCGATCCTCGCGAAGCGCGTGAGCGATAGGGAAAGGAAAGGCCGGGGCGAACAGCCCACGGTACAGTCGGCGTTCGCGCTACGGCAGGATATGGAAACCCAAAGCGGCGATATCCTTGGCAAAACCGCGCACGGTATCGAGCGAGACCTCGTACGGGTCGCGGCCGATGTTCTTGCGCTTGGCCAGGATGCTGTTGGGCACCGTGATGATCTGGCAACCGCAGGCTTCGGCCTGGTAGATGTTGATGAGCTCGCGCGTGGACGCCCACAAGACCTCACAGCTGGGCTTTGCGGCGGCCTTCTTGACCGACTCCGTCATAAACGGAATGGGATCGACGCCGGTATCGGCGATACGGCCGGCAAAGAGCGAGATAATGGACGGTGTCTCGGCGTCAACGGCCTCGACCATCTCATCGACCTGCTTAGGCGTAAAGATGGTAGTGACGTTGACCTTGATGCCGTCGGCCGAAAGCTTGCGGACCAGCTCGGCGGTGGACTCGCCCTTGGTGGTCACGCACGGGATCTTGACGTAGACGTTCTCGGCCCAGGTAGCGATCTCGCGAGCCTCAACCTCCATGGTCTCGACGTCGTCGGCAAAGACCTCAAACGAGACGGAAACGTCGGTGATGTGGGCCAGGACCTCCTTGGCAAACGCGCGGTAATCCGTCACGCCGCCCTTCTTCATAAGGGACGGGTTGGTCGTGAAACCCTGAACGTTGCCGTTCTCGTACATGTCGAGCATGCCCTCGAGGTTTGCACCGTCAGCGAACACCTTGATTGCCATCTGCCTGATTCCTTTCGCTTGCACATGGGCGTTAAACTGCTAAACACTTTACCTATGTTTATCAAGGCGTGAGCTGCGGGTTTTTATCTTCTCGGCGAACGGTATAAACACCTCAGTGTTTGGATTGATAAATCGATTGAGCATGCAAAAGCAAAGAGTCGCAGTTTGAGCAAACGTCAGAACGCGGGATTCATTAGATGAGGCCGAAATGCTGCATCGCTGTGACGGTGCCGTCGTGTGCGACATCGTCGGTCACGTAGTCGGCGACCGCCTTGACCTCGGGCATAGCGTTGCCCATGGCGACAGCCGTCTCGACGGCAGCGAGCATGCCCAGGTCGTTACCCGAATCGCCGAAGCCAAAGGTGCGTGCGTTGCCGGTGCGACCCAGGTATTCCAGCGCTCGCGCCACGCCCACGCCCTTGTCGATGCCCTTGGGGCTCAGCTCGCGATTCTGACCACCGGTGTTGCACAGCTCAAACTCGCGATCGATAAAGCCGTCATCGTTGGCTACGCGAGCCAGGTAGCTCGCGACGATGCACACCTTGCCCACGCGCAGACGGCCGTCGACGCGCATCTCCTCGGCGCTATGCACCACAGAAGTGCCGATCAGAGACGGCTGCTCAACGCCCGCGGGTTCCAGGGCAAAAGTAGCCACGTTGGTCTCGAAAAAGGCTTCAATCCCTGCCGCGACCATACGGCGAGCGAGCTCCGCAACAATGTCTTCGTCAAAGCAGTCCTCATGCACCACGCGGCCCTCGACCTCGAGCGTGGCGCCTGCCATGGCAACGATGCCCGCGGGGTCGAGCGCACGCAAGCTGTCCGCGATGAGCCACAGGGGACGACCCGTGCAGATAAATGCCTGGTGTCCCGCGTTGCGCAGACGATGAAACGCCTCGACGACCGTCTGCGAGGGGTGAACCGCCGAAAAGTCCTTGTCGGTCATGTTGTCGGGATCGAACGACGTCAGCGTGCCGTCCACGTCAAAAAAGAGCACGGCAGAATCGGGGCACGCATCAATCATATGGGTTCCTTTCGGGGGCGAGAGTAAACGAAGCATCCATCATATAATGGAGCGACGCAACCAGAGAGGTCACCCATGGAATTTTACGCAAGCTGCCCCGAGGGCTTTGAGTCTGCACTCGCCGATGAGCTTAAACGCCTCGGGCTTTCGCATGTTCGCCGGCTGAAGGGCCGCGCCACATTTGAGGGCGAGCTCGAAGAAGGCTACCGCGCCTGTCTGTGGTCACGCCTGGCGAGCCGTGTGTTCGTGGTACTCGGGCGCTTTGAGGCGCAGGATGCCGATGAACTGTACGATAGCGTTTACGACATCGCTTGGGAGACCATCATCCGCCCCGGCGCCACCATCGCCATCACCGCCCGCGGCGTGACCGAGCAGCTGCGCAACACGCGCTTCTCGGCCCTGCGCGCCAAGGACGCATTGTGCGACCGCTTGGCCGAAACCACGGGCCGTCGCGCCGATATCGACGCCGCCGATCCCGATGTTCACCTGCTGCTTTCGCTGCGTCAGCGCCGCGCGAGCATCAGCCTGGACCTTTCGGGCGACCCGCTGTTCAAACGCCTGCCGCCCGCAGCGACCCGCGCCGGCGAGGGCGCGCACGTGCTGCGCCCCGACTACGCCGCCCTGGTGCTGGCGCAGGTCGGCTGGACCGCACTGTGCGAGCGCGAGTTGACGGCCGACGATTACGAGAACGAAGCCCTTCCCACGCTGATCGATGCCTCGTGCGCCGGCGGCGGTCTGCTGCTGGAGGCCGTGAACATTCTGACCGACCGCGCCCCGGGCGCCGCACGCGAGCGCTGGGGCTTTGAGGGCTGGCAGCTGCACGACGCCGCTCTGTGGGAGCAGCTGCTTGCCGAGGCGCGCGAGCGCGAGGCGGCAGCGCGCGAGCGCCAGGCACGCATCGTGGCCGTAGACATCGACCCCGCCGCCCGCAAGACCGCCGAGCGCATGGTCAAGAGCGCTGGCTACAAGCGTTTTGTCGACTTTTGCGCCGCCAAGCCCGTCACCGTGCTGGACCATGTGGGCGCCGTCGCCGGTGCCGCCGTGGTCGCGGATACGACCGAGACACCGCTTTCGCTCATGCACGACGCCATGACGCTGATCGGCGAGCTGCGTCGCGCGCCCGAGCTTACCGCCGCGCCGGTCGCCGCGCTCGCCCGCGACGGCCTTATGGCCCGCGCGCTCCATGCCGAGCCTGCGCGCTCCATCGCCGTCATGCCCAATAACGAGGAGGCGGCTCTTGAGGTTTGGCCCTCGCTCGACCACGCCGCCGCGGCATTCGAAGCTGCGACCAGCTCAGACGCCGAGGAGCAGACCGCAGATGCCCAAGGCGAAGCCGCCGACACCCCCACGTCCGAACCTGCCGCCACGCTCGACCTGGGCGACGGCAAGCCGCTGCCCGTGCTCATCCCCGAGTCCGAGCAGTTCGCCAACCGCCTGCGCAAGAATGCCCGTCTGCGCCGCAAGTGGGCCAAGCGCGAGGGCGTGAGCTGCTACCGCGTCTACGATGCCGACCTACCCGACTACTCCGCCGCCATCGACCTGTACGAGGGCTGCCCGCAGACGCCGGGCCGCTGGCTCGTCATCGCCGAATACGCCGCGCCCAAGACCATCGACCCCGCACTGGCCCAGGCCCGCATGCTCGACATCTTGGCCATCTCGCCGCGCATCCTTGATGTTCCGGCCGAGCACGTGCACGCCAAGGCCCGCATGCGCTCACGTGGCGGCTCGCAGTACGGTAAGCAGGGCGCCGGCAAGGGCGGCTCGGGCGAGCGCGCCAACATCGCGCGCCGTCGCCTGCCGCTCATCGAAGAGGGTGGACTCACCTTTGCCGTCAACTTTGACGACTATTTGGATGTGGGCATCTTCCTGGATCATCGCGTCACGCGCAACCTGGTGCGCGAGCACGCCAAGCAGGCGCGCCGCTTCCTCAACCTGTTTGCCTACACCGGCACTGCCACCTGCTACGCGGCCGATGGCGGCGTCGAGGAGACCGTGACGGTCGACCTTTCCAACACCTACCTGGACTGGGCCGAGCGCAATATGCGCCAGAACGGCTTTGTTGGTCCGCAGCATCATTTTGTGCGCGACGACGTGCTCGCCTGGATTCGCGACCAGCGCCAGACGCGCAACCGCTGGGACCTGATTTTTGTCGATCCGCCCACGTTTTCGAACTCATCCAAGATGGGCTGCCGCACCTGGGATGTCCAGCGCGACCATGTTGATCTTTTGGCCGGCGTATCGCGCCTGCTCGCGCAGGGTGGCCATGCCATCTTTAGCTGCAACCTGCGCGGCTTCCGCCCCGAGACGCGCAAGCTCGCGTGCGCGGGCGTCGTGCTGGAGGACATTACGGCGCAGACCATCCCCGAGGATTTCGCGCGCAACCAGAAGGTGCACCACTGCTATATCGTGCGCCGCCTGCCCATCGAGGACGCCATGGCAGAGGTCGGCTTTAGCGCCGAGGAGATTGCCGAGCGAACCGAGGAGCTGCGCAACCCCGAGGTCCGCAAGCCTCGCGCGGCAGTGCCCACGCACGCGCAGGCCGGCAACGGCAAGTCCAACTTTGCCGGCAAACCCTCCCCCGCCGGCAAGCCCAAAAAGAAGAAGTTCTACGCCAGCAAACCCAGGGGCAAATAAACAAAGTTGCTGTGGAATATGGACTGTTTGGCCGCCAAATAGGCCATTTCCGTCCGCATTTCACCGCAACTCATATTGGGATGGTGGTTGGCGATCTAGCCTTGGGTGACCAATCGGTAACCGATACCCACATGCGTCTGGATATAGCGCGGGTGCGCGGGGTCGGACTCGATCTTCTTGCGCAGCGTGCCCATAAAGACACGCAGGCTCGCCAGGTCGCTCTTAGTTGCCGTACCCCAAATCTCGTGCAGGATAAACTGGTGCGTCAGCACCTTGTCGGCGTTGTGCGCTAGCAGGCATAGCAATTTGTACTCAATCGGCGTCAGATGCAGCTCCTCGCCATCCATCGTGGCGATGCCGGCATCAAAATCGATATGCAGCTCACCGGCATCGAACGAGCCCTCAGAGGAAACACCGCCCGTTTGCGCATACGAAAGGCGTCTGAGCGTCGTGCGAATGCGCGCGAGCAGCTCCTCGACCGAAAACGGCTTGGTCAGGTAGTCGTCGGCGCCGGCATCGAGCGCACGAATCTTGTCCGCATCCTCGCTGCGCGCCGAGACCACGATGATCGGCATGCCCGACCATGCGCGCACCGACTCCACCACCTTGACGCCGTCCATATCGGGCAGACCCAGGTCGAGCAGCACAATGCTCGGTGCCTGCGATGAGGCGGCAGCGATGGCGGCATGGGCGGTCTCCACAGCCATATGGCGCAAGCCGTGCGTCTCGAGCGCGGCAACGATGAGGTTGCGGACAGCGGGGTCATCCTCAACAACCAAGATGAGCGGTTTTACGGCAGAGTTCGGCACGGCGTTACTCCTTATCAAACGAAACATCGGCGGCGGGAAGTTCAATCGTAAAGACCGAACCGTGCGGGTCCGCCGCGGCAACCTCTATGCTACCGCCATGTGCCAACGCAATGGAACGGCAGAGCGAAAGACCCAGGCCAACGCTGCGGTGGCTGTCGGCCAGACCATGGTTGGCGGTATAGAACGACTCGAAGATCCGCTCGCGATCCTCGGGTGCGATGCCCGGACCATCATCGGCCACCGAGCACGCCACGCGTCCATCGTCGACGCTAATCGAAATCATGATATGCGAGCCCGCGGGCGTATAGGTGATGGCGTTGTTCACCAGATTGACCACCAGCTGCACCATCAGGCGCGCATCGACGTTGACGAGCGCCGGCTCATCGCACGCCACCACCTTAAGGTCGTGCTCGCGCACGGCAGGGTTCACGTGGCGCAGCGCCTCCTCGACGATATCGTCCATGAGCTCGAGCGTGGTCGACAGGCGCATACCGCCACCCTCGAGCTTGGTGATGGCGAGCAGATTCTCGACGGTGGCGTTGAGCCACAGCGCATCCGAGCGAATGGATAGAAGCAGGCCGCGGCGCGTCTGGGCATCGAGCACCGCGGTGCCGGTCGAGCCCTGGTCGAGCAGCACGTCGGCATTGCCCGAAATACTGGTAAGCGGCGTGCGCAGGTCGTGCGAGATAGAGCGCAGCAGGTTGGCGCGCAGCTGTTCGTTTTTGGCAAGCACCGCCGCCTCCTCGCGGGCCTCCATGGCGCGGGCGCGATCGAGCGCCAGCTCGCCTTCGCTCACGATGGCATCGGCAAGTGTCCGCTCCTCATGCGTCAGCACGTCGGGCTCGGCAACGATAGCCAGCACGCCCACCACCGAGGCGGGGTCGCCCGAGCGCGCGAAGCCGTCGCCTGTGCGAACCGTCAGGTAGATGCCATAAAACGCCGAGCCGCCAAACGTGGCGTCGAGCGGCGTTCCCACATAGGCGGACGCCGAGAGCCGAGGCGGCATCTGCGGCGCCAGTTCGTGCACCGGTGCGGCATCGCCCACGGCCGTGTAAGTCGCACGCGGCAGCAGGTCATCGCCCTCGGCGTCGGCGCTGTACCACACGACCGGGCAGCCCGAAAGACGCGCCAGCTGCGTGGCCATGGCGTGAACGATCTGATGCTGATCGGCGCACCGCTGCAGCATGCGGTTGGTCTCGAGCACCATATGCGTGCGGCGGTCGCTGGCGGCAGCCTGTGCCAAGGCGCGGCGCAGGGCCAACGCAATCGAGCTCGACACAAGCGAGACCACGAACATGATGAAGAACATGCCGGGATAGCCGCGGTCGATAAGCGACAGCGAGTAGCGCGGGTCGACAAACAAGAAGTTGTAGAGCGCCACGGCGGCAGCCGAGCTCAGCAAGCAATACAGGCGACTCCAGGTAAAGAATGCGCACAGCTGAACGGCGAACACATAGACGATCATGATGCTCGGCGCGAGACCCGGATGGTCGAGCAGCGCGCCCACAATCGTCGCCGCGACCAGCAGCCCCACCGATACGCAGGCGTCATACAGAGGAGTGCGGCGCGTCAGCGTTGTGCGCCGCCACCAAAAGCTATCGGCAATATCGCCGTCCGTACGGACGTCCATCGGCGTCCCGCCCCTCTCTCAAAAACAAAAACCACCACAAAGGGGACAGGCACCTTTGTGGTGGTTTTCCCTCGTGGTGGTTCCAAGTGTATAGCCTTTACAGCCTGCGGTCGCTAGACAAACAGCACGTGCGCGAGCAGGGCACACACGCACACCGCTCCAAATACCAGTGCCACGATCGAGATCACGCGGTCGGCCATATCCATGTTGGCACGGTTCGTCAAAAACCGATCTTCGGCGGCGTCGGCGCGTGCCTCACGTACCAGCTCGGCAACCACCTCGCGGCCATCAAGCATCTTTGCATCCATGTTTGCCTCCCCGGTCTCAATCTTGTCCATCGAAAACCAACTCCATGCAACTGTCGGCGCCTACGGGCGCTCGTTGGGGGCCAGGCGCTGCATCTTGTTCACGGCTTTGAACTTGGTGAACAGCGGCACGTACTCAAAGCTCACGTTGGAGTTCTCCAGGCCGTACCAACGCGCGGGCGTGCCGGCGGCGCGGCGGATGATGTACTTGAGCGTGATGGCCGTACGCTCGCTCGGCTCCACATCGCTTTCGGGCGCCAGAAGCTTACGGATCAGGACGAACTTGAACGTGCCGATGTTACCCGGATCCTTGTAGACCGAGTAGTCATGCGTCTGCGGCGGCAGCTCGCCGGTGGCAGCCAGGTCCTGAACAACCTGACGCAGGTAGGCATTGACGCGCTGGTTGATCTTGTAGCCCAGGTACAGATGCACGCGGAACACATAGTCGGTGCCGAACGTCTCGACCGAATAGGCAAAGGTGTGCGGTTCGTCCATGGTCTCGACATTCACAAACCACCAGGCGCGGGCGCGCTTGGGATGCTTGTCCAAGATCGAATAGACGATATCGCGGTCGATGTAGTCGGTATGGGTGTCCTTGGTCAGGTACACGACGTTGTCGCTCATGCGCTCGTAACGGTCGTCGTCGCGCAGGCGCTTCAGCTGCGGCAGGTAGCTGCGCAGCGGCAGCAGCGTAAACTGGCGCTGCTCGACCGCCGTGCCGTTGTACCAGCACACCATAATGCCCATGATGAGTGCAGCCATGAGGATGGTGAAGTAGCCGCCGTGGAAGAACTTGGTGAGCGAGCTCACGAAGAAGAAGCCTTCGAGCAAAAGGAAGAAGGCCGCGAAGATCCACGGAGCAACCTTGAGCTTGCGCTCCTCGTGCAGGTAGAAGAAGAGCAGCAACGTGGTGCACATCATAGTCAGCGTGATGGCAAGGCCGTAGGCGGCTTCCATATGCGCCGAGTTCTGGAACAGCAGCACCACGATGACGCAGCCGACAAGCATGACGTTGTTGACCATGGGGATGTAGAGCTGGCCCTTGGTCTCGGCAGGGTAGAAGACCTGCATGTGCGGCATGAGGTCCAGACGGCTGGCCTCGGACACCAGCGAGAATGCGCCGGTGATGAGCGCCTGCGAGGCAATGATGGCCGCGACGGTGGAAAGACCGACGGCAAACGGGCGCAGGCCCGGGGCGAGCATCTGGTAGAACGGGTTGAGATCGGCAATGCCCATGAGCTCGGGGTTGGCGGCGTTGTTCATAAGCCAAGCGCCCTGGCCCATATAGGAAAGCAGCAGGCAGCACTTAACGAACGGCCAGGTAGCGTAGATGTTGCCGCGGCCGACGTGGCCCATGTCGGAGTAGAGCGCCTCGGCACCGGTGGTGGCGAGGAAGCAGCTGCCCAGAATCATGATGCCCGCGTGGTTGTTGGGGCTCAGCAAAAAGGCGATGCCGCGAACCGGGTTGAGACACAGCAGCACGGCGGGGTGCTGGAAGACAAAGAACAGACCCGTGCCGCCCAGGAACAGGAACCACAGCGTCATGATGGGGCCAAAGGCGTGACCGATCTTGGCCGTACCGATGCGCTGTACCAAGAAGAGCACGATGATGATGGCGAGCGTAATGGCGACGACGCGACCCTGGTCATCGCCCAGCACGGCATGGACCGCCGGGATGGTGCGCAGGCCCTCGATGGCCGTGGTAACGGTAACGGCAGGTGTCAGGATGCCGTCGGCGAGCAGCGCGGCGCCACCCAGCATGGCGGGGATGATAAGCCACTTGCCGCAGCGCTTGACCAGACTGTACAGGGCAAAGATGCCGCCCTCACCATGGTTATCGGCGCGCAGCGAGATGAGCACATACTTGATGGTGGTCAGCAGCGTGACCGTCCACACGACAAGGGAGAGCGCGCCAAGCACGAACTCCTCCGTCACACTTCCGATGCCGCCGTTGCCGGCAACGAGCGCCTTGGTTACATACATAGGGCTGGTGCCGATATCGCCGTACACCACGCCCAGCGTGACGAGCATCGCCGAGATGCTCACAGGAATCGCAGCGTGCGAGGCTGCCTCCTTGGCCTTTTGTTCCATAAGCCGGTTTCCTCCCAACTTTAATGTTCGAAGGGATTATAGGTAATCGACCTGCGCTTGCACGGCACCGTTTTCCCAGCTAGATAAACATTTATACGGCCTTTAGGCCACTACGGCGATATGGAATGCGACAAAGGGACTGTCCCTTTGCCTCATCTGTCATTTTCCGAGCCAGTTTTTGAACCACCACTCCATGGAGCGGCTCATCTCGGCCATAAAGGGACTAGTGTGTTTGCGGGTGTAGATATCCACCACGCGCTCGCCCACCTCGCGGGCATGCGGGCGAAACATCGCGTCCATCTCGGCCACCTGCGCGTCCATGGTCGCAGCATCGGCGCGGCAGTAGCGCTCCTCGTGCACCAGGTTCACCACGGGATGCGCAATAGCCGGGCGCTCCTTGCGGGGCGTGCCGATGATGAGCATCGACAGCGGCATGGTATACGGAGGCAGATCCAGCAGCTCGGCCACTTCCTCGGCATTCTCGACGATATCACCGATATAGCAGCTCCCCAAGCCCAGAGCCTCGGCGGCAACCACGGCGTTTTGCGCGGCGATCACGGCGTCCTGGGCCGCGATGGCAAAGTCGCCCAAACCCGGCGCGCGGCGGGGCGCCTTGCCCGTACGCTCGACAAACTCGGGCTCAAAGCAGCCCACGTGCTCAAACAGATCGATCCACTTGGCATAATCGACCACAAATATGAGTGCCCAGGGCGCCTTGGCGATCATGGGCTGGTGGTCGCACAGGTCGGCCAGATGGTCCAGCGTAGCCTGTTCGCGGATGCTCACGATGGAATACATCATCATGGCGCCTGCCGACGGCGCACGGCTCGCCGCGTGCAGAATCGCTGCCCGCTGCTCGTCGGTCACCGCCACGGGGCGACCGTCGTCATCGCGCGCGAAGGCACGCGTGGAGGAACGGTGCTCCAACGTGTCCAGCACCGCATTGCCCGTCGTCTCGACCGGATAGCCGCCCGCGTCCATGCCAGCGTCCACGTCACCCGCACTCGTCATACAAGCCCGTTCGTTCATCGCCTCATCCTCGCCAATTCTTTAAGAAGCCTTTACGTTTCCGTGTAATTCCCGTCCATTATCGCGCAGGTCGCCACTACATTGCGCCACACCGTCACACGTGCGCGTTAATATGGCTGGTTGTTGTGCGCAGACACCAATTGCGGCGCATATCTTGGTAACAATCGGGTAAACCCCCGCTTTCGTACGTTTTAGTTTGTGAGGAGTCTCAGCATGTTCGCTGCCGCCATCTCGCTCGTCGGTCTTGCGGCGACCGTCTACCTTGTCTTGCGCGAGGCCAAGGCCATTCGCGCTCAGTCGGGCACCGTTGCCAAGGGCGCCTTCGCCTGGAGCGTCGCCTTTGGCCTGTTCCAGCTCTTTTTGACCGTCTGGGGCGCTATTGGCCTCGTCGCGCAGAACGAGCCGCTCGCCTTCGTGATGCTCATCCTGACCAACGCCATCCTCACCGGCTGCGCTTGGGCCAGCATCGCCCGCGACCGCATCGCCCCGCGCGTCTTTGCGTTCGCCGGGCCCGACGCCCCCGCCCCCACCGGCAAGCTCGCCCGCCCGCGCGGAGCCTTTGTGGGTAAACCGCTCGTCGCCGCCGTCCTGTGCCTGCTGCTCGCCGGCGTCTTTGCGCTGCTGGGCATGGAGGTCTCGTCCAACCACGACTTTACCTGGGTCTACCCCCTGTGCATCCTGCTCGAGTGGGCCATCATCACCACGCTCATGGTCGGCCTGTTCTTCCTGTTCCAGCGCCACGGCGCAGCCCCCGCGGTCTTGGCCTTTGCCCTCTTTGTCCTGGGCATTGCCGAGTTCTTCGTCATCACGTTTAAATCCATGCCCATCCAGCCGGGCGACCTTTCGGCCATCTCCACCGCCGCCGCGGTCGCCGGCACCGGCTACACCTTCTCGATCTCGCTGTTCTGCGTGCTGTCCATGGGCTTTACCGCCATCGCCATGCTGCTGTGCGAGTACGCCGGCCTGGTGGCACCGCACCGTCAGAAGGGCGCCGCCAACGCCAAGCGCATGCTGCTCACCAACCTGCTCGTCGCCGTGCTGTGCCTGGGCGGTGTGACCGCGCACGTCACCCTCATCGACTACTACAACACCCTCGGCATCACCGTCTATACCTGGCGCCCTCTCGAGAGCTACTGGCGCGAGGGCTACCTGCCTGCCTTTATTAGTGCGGCACAGTCCATCAAGCCGCCCAAACCCGCCGACTACTCCGTCGACGATGCCAAGGCCACGCTCAAAAAGTACGCCAAGGCCTACGACAAGTCCGACGCGGCCAAGAGCGACGAGCGCGCCGCCGCAAAGGAGCAGTTCGACAGCGAGAAGCCCACGGTCATCGCCATCATGAACGAGACGTTCTCGGATCTGTCGATCTACCAGAACATGCGCGCCGGCTACGAGGGTCCGCAGTACTTTAAGAACCTGTCCGACTGCCTCAGCCGCGGCAAGCTCTATGTGAGCGCCTACGGCGGCGGTACCGCCAATACCGAGTTTGAGTTTATGACCGGCAACTCCATGGCCAACCTGGGCTCGGGCGTGTACCCCTACACCATCTACAACATGGAGACGACCGGGAACTTAGCCGAGCAGTTCAAGTCGCTCGGATATTCCACCACGGCCATGCATCCCAACCACGCGACCAACTGGAACCGTGAGAACGTCTACAAGGACTTTGGCTTTGACCAGTTCCTGTCCATCAACGATTTCCAGGGCGCCGATACCCTGCGCGGCATGGTGACCGACCAGGCTACCTACGACAAGATTCTTGAGCTGCTCGACCAGAACGCCGATCCGCAGTTTATCTTCGACGTGACCATGCAGAACCACTCGGGCTACGATACGGGCCTGCTGCCGGTCGACAAGCAGATGCACCTGAACATCGACACGACCGACCTGGACGCCAAGACCGTCGAGGACGGCACGCTATCCGATGTCGATGAGTACGTCTCGTGCATCGAGCAGTCCGACCAGGCGCTTCGCTACTTCCTCAACGCCCTGAGCAAGCTCGACCGCAAGGTGGTCGTGGTGTTCTGGGGCGATCACCAGCCGTTCTTCCCGTCCAAGTTCAACGATAAGTGGTTTACCGACGAGGACGACGCCACCCACCAGGAACGCCTGTGGCAGACCGACTACATCATCTGGGCTAACTACGACGTTGCCGGCTGCGACCAGACAAGCGAGGTCGACGACCTGTCCACCAACTACCTGTCCACCCAGCTCATGCAGCTAATCGGCGCGCCGCTGACCGACTACCAGAAAGCGCACGTGACGCTGCGCGAGTCGCTGCCCGCTATCAACTCCGTGGGCTACGAGGACGCCAGCCTGCGCTGGGCGCTTTCCTCCAACGTCACCGGTGACGACGCCGATGCCGCAGCCGCCACCAAGGCGCGCGAGGATTACGCCAAGATGCAGTACTACGAGATGTTCCGCGACGGCAAGAACGTGTACACCGAGCACTTCCAGACCGAGGCCAACGAGACCGATCCCAACCTGGCACCGGGTACGACCAAGATCAAGTAGCGACCAGCTGCGAGTTCATAACTGAAACGTCTGTCCGGGCGGAGGCATATAAGGTTCCCTGCTCGGACAGTCCTGCGCAAGACGGGGGCCACATTAAGTGGCCCCCTTTGCGTGCGGAACTCGCGATGAACCTTATATGCCTCCGCCCGGACAGACGCCCTGATGTTGGGGCGTGGCTTGTCTTGGGTGTATCGCCGAACATATATAAGTTGAAGGCCACGTTATGTGGCCTTCTTTGTTTGCGGAAAGTGTGTCCCGGAATTCTTGTCTGGAATGGGATGCAGTTTCCGCTTACGGCCCCGTTGGGAAACTGCATCCCACTCCGATTGCAAATTCCGGGTCGCATTTTCCACCAGAGCCCCCAACCGGAAACTACATCCCATTCCAAAGGCGAATTCTGGGACGCACTTTCCGAAACCCCATCCATCCGGAAAGTCCGCCCCACTCTGAATACATCCAGCGAACGCATGAGAGCGTGTCATCCAGGACGGCCTCGTCATCGGGGTGATGGAAAATATCGCCCCAAACGCTTGCCACGGTTGCGTCCACAAGTGTCAAGAAAAAAGCCTCGAGAATCTCGAGGCTTTCACGTTTGTACGATTGAACGCGCGGCACCGCAAGCGACGGTCTACTCGCCCAAAACGGCCTTTTTGGCGGCTGCAGCCATGTTGTCCAGATCTTCCTTGGTGGGATGGTCCTTCGCGGCAACCCAGTTGTCGAGCAGCATCTTAAATCGGACGTTGTCGGGATCTTGCTCGAGCATGGCCTCGTAGCGCTGCTTGACCGCGGGGCCCATCTTGCCCTGGCACATCGCCCAGCCCGCAAGCTCGGCATCCCCAGCCAAATTAGAAGTTACGCGATCAATAATCTGCTGGTAATAGCTCTGGTCGGCGCCAAAACCGCAGGTGCCAAACAGGAAGACGCGCTTGCCGTGCAAGGCGGAGAGCAACGTCGCGACCGAAGGCGTGCACGCGCCCTTGTCGCACCAAAAACCGACGAGCACCGTGTCGGCCGCGCAGGCGCCCTGCGCCTCGAGCGCAACCTGATCTGCATCCGCATCGTCGCTCAACGCCGCGGCATGGACAAACTCAACACCCGCAGCCTGCAGAGCGCGCTTGATCGCGCCCGAAACCATCCTGGTATTACCGCTCTTGCTGTTAACCACCAAAGAGCACGTCATAGTCACGTTGCCTCGTATCCCCCAAAACTAAAGCCACTAATGCAATTTATTAGATGACTATCTTAGTACTAACGTGACAGATGTAAACCACCGTCTGTCGATTGATTAATTTGCCCCACGGGCTTGCTCACTGGGCAAACTGGCTGCGATAGAGTTCGGCGTAGAAGCCGCCTGCCGCTAGCAGCTCGTCGTGCGTGCCGCGCTCGATAATCTGCCCGTCGCGCATCACCAGAATGCAGTCGGCGTTGCAGACGGTGCTCAGGCGGTGCGCCACGACAAAGCTTGTGCGACCGGCCATGAGCTCGTCGAATGCCGCCTGCACTTGCAGCTCGGTGCGCGTGTCGATACTCGAGGTCGCCTCGTCCAGCAGCAAGATAGCCGGGTCGGTGAGCATGACGCGCGCAATGCACAGCAGCTGTTTTTGACCTTGGCTAAACGTGCCGCCGTCCTCGCCGATGACCGTATCGTAGCCGCCTGGCAGCTGCACGATAAACTTATGCGCATGAGCGCGCTTGGCGGCTTCGACAACCTGCTCGCGCGTAGCTCCTGGGCAACCGTAAGCGATGTTGTCCGCCACCGTGCCCTCGAACAGCCAAGTGTCCTGCAGCACCATGCCAAAGGCGCGGCGCAGGCTTGCGCGCGTGTAGTCACGCGAGGAACGGCCATCGACCGCAATGCGACCGGCATCGATATCGTAAAAGCGCAGCAGCAGGTTGATGAGCGTCGTCTTGCCGCAGCCCGTGGGGCCGACCAGGGCAAAGCGCATGCCGGGCTTGGCCTCGATGCAGATGTCCTGCAGCAGTTTGCGGTCGGGCACGTAGCTAAAGTCCACGTGTTCAAAAGTCACCTCGCCCTGCGGGGCGGCAAGCTCTACAGCGTCCGACGCGTCGGGCTCCTGCTCGCGCGCATCGAGCAGCGCAAACATGCGGCGCGCCGAGGCGTACGCGGTCTGGATCTGCGTAATGACGTTGGTGACCTCGTTGAACGGCTTGGTGTACTGGTTGGCGTAGGACAGGAAGATCTGCACGCCGCCCACCGTAAGCGCCGTGGGCACGCCCGTGATCACGCCCACGCAGCCGATCACAGCGACCACGGCATAGATGATGTTATTGATAAAGCGCGTGCCGGGGTTGGAGAGCGAACCCATAAACTGCGCGCACTCGCCCGCGGTGTAGAGCTCAGCATTGAGGGCATCGAAGCGCTGCTGAGCGTTCGAGCCATAGGCAAAGGCGTCGACAAGCTTTTGCTCGCCCACATACTCCTCGATATGACCACCAAGCTGACCCTGAATACGCTGCTGCGCCGTAAAGCTTTTGTTGGAAAGCTTGGCAATAGCACCGGCTGCAAAAATGGAAAGCGGCGTGACGAGTACCACCACGAGCGTCATGGTCAGGTTAATGGAGAGCATAAACGCGAGCGTGCCAACGATGGTAATAACACCGGTGAAGAGCTGCGTAAAGCCCTGCAGCAGACCGTCGCCCACCTGGTCGACGTCGTTGACCACGCGGCTCATGAGGTCGCCGTGGGCATGGCCGTCGATAAAGCTGAGCGGCATGCGACTGAGCTTGTCGCTCGCCTCCACGCGCATGTCGCGCACCGTCTCGTAGGACAGACGGTTGACGCAATAGCCCTGCAGCCACTGGAAGGCCGCAGCACCTACGACGACAATCGCGAGCTTGGTAACGAGCGGCAGCAGCGCATCGAAGTCCACCTGCCCGGCGGCGACGATAAGGTCGATGCCCTCGCCAATGAGAATGGGCGTGTAGAGCTGCAGAATCACCGAGACGGCGGCACTCAAAAACGATGCCGCAAACGAGACGCGGTGCGGACGGACATAGCCCAGCAGGCGGCGGGTCACCGCACCCACGGGATAGCGCTCGGGATCGCCGGGCTGGCGCGGACCGTCTCCCAGGTCGTTGAGGCTATCGTTGCCGGACACGTTGGCCGTCATCGTGGCGACCGAACCGGAGGAAGTGTACGGATTCATTTAGCAGCCCTCCTTTGCGCAGACGGATGTGGGGACGGTCGGGGCGCCTGGGGCGGGCGCGGGCGCCGTACTCCCCTGCTGACCCTCGAGCTCCTCGCGGCGAAGCTGCGACTGGCAAATCTCGCGATAGAGCTGGCAGGTCGCGTACAGCTCATCATGCGTGCCCAGACCCGCAACCGATCCGTGGTCGAGTACGCAGATCATATCGGCGTCGCGCACGGTCGAGACGCGCTGACTCACAATCACCGTGGTCAGTGGCAGCCCGCCCTCGGTGGCACCGCGCATGCTTCGTTCGCGAATGGCATGGCGAAGCGCCGCGTCGGTCTTAAAGTCGAGCGCCGAGGCAGAATCGTCCATGATCAATATCTGAGGCGAGCCCACCAGGGCGCGCGCGATGGTCAGGCGCTGGCGTTGGCCACCGCTGAAGTTCTTACCGCCCGCCTCGACCGGGGTATCGAGCCCCTGCGGCTTGTTGCGCACGAACTCGCTCGCCTGCGCCATGTCGAGCGCCGCCCAGAGATCCTCGTCGGTCGCAGCCTCGTCGCGCCAGGTCAGGTTGCTGCGGATGGTGCCGCTCACCAGCGACGCACGCTGTGGAACGGTCGCGACCACACGGCGCAGCTGGTCGAGCGGCCAGGTGCGCACGTCGGCGCCCATCACACTCACGCTGCCGGTGCTCGCATCGTACAGGCGCGGGATAAGCGAGACGAGCGTGGACTTGCCGCTACCCGTGCCACCGATAATGCCGAGCGTTTTGCCCATCGGCAATTCCAGGGTCACATTGCTCACGGCATTTGCCGCGCCCGCGCCAAACGAAAAGCTCGCATGGCTCAAGCTCAGCGCGGGGACTGGAGCGACATTGCCCGGCTCGGGCAGTGCGACCGGTTCGTTGTTCTCGTCGGTGATGCTCGGCTCGCAATTGAGCACCTCGTTGATGCGCGACGCGCTGGCGCTCGCCTTGGTAAAGACCACGACCAGGTTGGCGACATACACGATGGAGGTCAGGGTCTGCGTCATGTAGTTGACGAACGCCATGACCTGGCCCTGCGTGAGCTCGCCCACGTTGACCTGGATGCCGCCCACCCACAGGATGGCGCACACGCCCAGGTTCATCACCAAAAACGTGACGGGGTTAAGGATCGACGAGAGCTTGCCCACCGCGATGGCAGTATTGGCCTGGTCATCGGCAGCTTGGGCAAAGCGCTCGCGCTCGTGGTCCTCGCGCACAAAGGCGCGGACCACGCGGGCGCCCGAAAGGCCCTCGCGGCAGATAAGCGCAATGCGGTCGAGCTTTGCCTGCAGCTGCCTGTAGTACGGGATACAGCGCGCCATGACAAACCAAAACACCAGGCCGATAGCGGGCGTGCAGATCAAGAAGATCATGCCGAGCTTAAGGTCGATGGCAAGGGCCGCGCACATAGAGCCCACCGCCAAGAAGGGCCAGCGGATGAGCATGCGTACGCCCAGCGCCACAGCGAGCTGCACCTGGTTGACGTCGTTGGTGATGCGGGTGATAAGCGACGGCGTGCCAAAGCGGTCGAGTTCGGCATAGCTCAACTTGTTGATGTGCTGGTAGAGCGCACCGCGGATATCGGTGCCCATGCCCTGCGAGGTGAGCGCCGCCATCTTTTGGCAGACGAGCGTAAACGAGATGCCGATCACAGCCATGGCGCCAAGCAGCATACCGTAGTGGACGACGGCGTTGACATCGTGTGCGCCAATACCCTTATCGATCATCTGGGCAATCACCAGCGGCGTCAGCAGGTCAAAGATCACTTCGATCAGCTTACACGCAGGGCCAATCACCATATACCGGCGAAACTTACCACCAAAACGCCTGAGCAGCTCAATCATGTATAGGCGCTCCCTATCATCATTCACACTCAATCCGAATCATGATAGTACTGTCGTCCCAAAAGACGAGTAAACAGCTCGTTATTTCTGGCGAGATTCAAGAGCAGGTAAACCGCCTGATATACTTACCTTAGTGCTACCAAGTTGAGCCGCCGACCCTTGAAATGAGGTGCCGAGATGAACGACATTCTCGCAAGAAGAGCAAGACGAGCAAGACGAGCAACTATGGGCATCGCCCTTTCCGTGGCACTTGCCGCGGGAATTGTCCCCGCAACGGCGATCGCGGCAGAAACCAGCTCCCCCATCGGTGCGGTCGCCTTGCAGACGGAAGACGCGGCCACCGAAAAAGAAAAAGCGTATGCAGCCATGCAGGAAGCGCTCAAAAACCTCGAAGCCGCAAAAGCCGCCGCAAGTCCCGAGAAACTTGCGGAAATCGATGATGACATTGCCGCATTTCAAGAACTCTACGACATGATAGTGGCGGAAGCCGCCAAATGGAGGGAACCCCTTCCCGCCATGCAAGCGAACGTCGATGCAGCCCAAGCCAAATACGATGAGGCCCACAACCGGGTAAGCAAGCTTCAGGCAGAATTAAAAAAGGCATACGACAACGGAGATTACGCAGCTGCTCAACAGTTGCGTTCGGAGATCATGTCGGCAGAAAGGCAAGAAAAATCTTGCAAATCGGACCTTGACAGCTATCGGCGTAGGCTCGAGATCCAGGAAGGACAGGTTGAGCATTTCGAAAGTGCGGCGGAGGAAGCCAAAGCCCACATCGACGAGGACATAGCCAAGCGAAATGCGCTCACCGACGATTTGAAAAAGGCGCAGGCGGCCTATGACGACGCCTGCAAGGCATACGAAGAGGCGAAAGCCGCAGCAGATAAGGCCACCTCGCCCGAGATAACGAAACCCACCGAGGCAACGCCTCCCTCCGGCTCGGCGCAACCGGCCGAGACGGCACAGCCCGCCAGCTCGCCCGCGACCGGCAAAGACGCCGCACCGAGCTCCGCCAAGCAAGCGAACACGAGCAGCGGCAAACAGGCAAATACGACCGCCGGCAAGCTCGCAAACACAGGCGACACAGCACCGAGCGCAATCGCACTAGCAGGAATCGCCGCCATGGGACTCGGAATAACCGCCACAGCCACCCGCCGCATCAAGAACTCAAAATAGCCTCCGACCCTTGAAATGAGGTGCCGAGATGAACGACATTCTCGCAAGAAGAGCAAGACGAGCAACCATGGGCATCGCCCTTTCCGTGGCACTTGCCGCGGGAATTGTCCCCGCAACGGCGATCGCGGCAGAAACCAGCTCCCCCGTCGATGCGGTCGCCTTGCAGACGGAAGATGCGGCAGCCGAAAAAGAAAAAGCGTATGCAGCCATGCAGGAAGCGCTCAAAAACCTCGAAGCCGCAAAAGCCGCCGCCAGTCCCGAGATAATTGCGAAAATTGATGATAACATTGCCTTTCTTCAACCGTTCTACGATAAATATTCGGCAGAAGCCGCCAAATGGAGGGAGCCCCTTCCCGCCATGCAAGCAAACGTCGATGCAGCCCAAGCCAAATACGACGAGGCCAACAATCGCGTAAGCGAGGTTAAGACAAAATATGAAAAGGCACGCAGCGACGGGGCTTCCTACGAAGCTCTTAGTCAGTTGCGTCGGGAGATCAGCATGGCGCAAGCAGAAGTAGAACCCTGGGAAATTGAGCTTAGGCACCGGCGAAGCGAGCTCGAACGTCAGGAAGAGCGGTTTAAGCGTTACGAAACCGAGGCGAAGGGAATGAAAGCCAAGATCGACGAGGCCAAAGCCAAGCGAGATGCGCTCCTCGGCGATTTGGAAAAGGCACAAGCGGCCTATGACGACGCCTGCAAGGCATACGAAGAGGCAAAGGCCGCGGCAGACAAGGCCACCTCGCCCGAGATAACGCAACCCACCGAGACGACGCCTCCCTCCGGCTCGACGCAACCGGCCGAGACGACACAGCCCGCCAGCTCGCCCGCGACCGGCAAAGACACCGCACCGAGCTCCTCCAAGCAGGCGAACACGGGCAACGGCAAACAAGCGAATACGACCGCCGGCAAGCTCGCAAACACAGGCGACACAACGCCGAGCGCAATCGCACTAGCAGGAATCGCCGTCGCAGGACTCGGAATAACCGCCACAGCCACACGCCGCCTCAAGAACTCAAAATAGCCGCCAGAGCATTCTGCCTTCACCAATCCACAAGCCCAGAGACAAAAAGAGGCTCGTTTCCCCAACCTAGGGAAACGAGCCTCTTTAACTGCAAAAATTCAAGCAACAGCACCGCCGCCTCTTGAACCACGTAGCCATCAATGCCCAGACAACGCCAACGAGCAGCATTCCTTAAGGGATAGATTAAATTAGATAAACGCGCCTTTACGGGTGATTTTTGGACGACGGGGCCCGGCCGGCGGCGAGGTGTTTGGTAGTCGAGCGATCCCGCAGGCGCAGCCGAGGACCAGCGAGACACCAAACACTTCGCCGCCTCCTGGACCGCGTAGCCATCGATGTTTTGGCAAAGCCAGCGAGCGCCACCCAGAGCGAACAAGTTGGCATGAAAAAGGCAAGGCATAGACCTTCTGGTCATGCCTTGCCTTTTGAATGACAAATTGTCGCTCTGGGTGGCGCGCAGCGTCGAGCATTGCGCGGTTTGGTAAAACCGCGCAAAAAGAAAGCCCGTGCGCTCGATGGATTCGGATGCCCGACAGAGGCTCCTTATGGCTGCTTCCTTCCGGACCTGACCAGATTCGGAACATGTCGTCATCCGAACCCATCGAACGCGCTAGGCGCTCGGTATATCTTACCTGCTCCCGCCCGCCAGAGCAAGGTAGCTAATTTGGGACGGAGCTTTTTTGACTACTTTTGCAGCCCGATTGCCAGAGCAGCCAATGAGTAGTCAAAATAGTCCCATCCCAAAATGACCGGCTTGGTGCCGCACCACAGAAAGGGCCCATCTACTACGTTTAGGCCACAGGGGTCAACCATAGCCGACTTTTTCGAAAATCGGCAAGCTTTCTACCTGCGGTTTTGTTTTTGCAAATTCCGGAATGGTCGAGGGTGGCCGGTTTAACGTAGTAGATGGCCACGTTTCGTGGCAGGCGGTCCGACCCAAGGCACAAGGCAGCCAACCTCGAATGGACATTCTCGAAGTTGCGGTGGAATACGGACTGAATTGGCACCTTAAAGGCAATAACACTCCGTATTTCACCGCAACTTATCGAGGGGATGGGTTTTAGAGGCGAGCGAGGTCGTAGGCTTGGGCGGCTGACTCACCGGCGAAGATGAGGTTGGTTGTGGCTTCTTGAGGATTGAGCGCCTGGTCGAGAGGCATGGGCTTGCGGCAGATCGGCAGTACCAAGTCGATACCTTGCTCATATACCGCGTTCAGGTTGTCAGCACGGCCGCCCACGACGGCGACCACCGGCTTGCCATATCGCCTGGCGCGGCGAGCCACACCCACCGGCGCCTTACCGGCGGCGGACTGCTCGTCCATATTGCCCTCGCCTGTTATGACCAGGTCGACATCGCGCACGCGCTCGTCAAACCCCACGAGATCGAGCACCGTCTCTACACCCGAGCGCAGCTCCGCACCGAGCGCCAGCAACGCGGCGCCCAAGCCACCGGCAGCGCCCGCGCCGGGCACGCCGAGCACCGAGCCAAATGTCCGTGCGCCCTCGGGTGTGCGCAACAACCCCTGGGCTCGCGCCTCGAAAATTGCCGCATCGAGCAGGCGACCGTAGCCGACCATCCAGCCGTCGTATCTGCGCAGCGCCTCGACATCATCCGCCGGCAGGCCCTTCTGCCCGCCAAACACCGCCAGTGCGCCTCGACGCCCCACGAGCGGATTCTCGACATCGGAAAGCACAACGATGCGAGCGCCATCCAAAGCCTGCAGCGCTGGCGCCAAATCAACGCTCGCCACGTGTTCAAGGCCCGCAAGACCGGGGGCGACATCACAGCCCTGATCATCGACCACACGCGCGCCCAGCGCCTGCAGCATACCGGCGCCACCATCGTTGGTGGCGCTGCCGCCCAAGCCAATATAGAGTGTCTTTGCGCCCATGCGAACCGCGCGAAGCATGAGCTCGCCCACGCCATAGGTTGTGGCCGCCAACGCCGCCGACTCCGTACAAGGCGAATACCCAATGCCGGCCGCCTCGGCCATCTCAATTACAGCCGACTCGCACTCGACATCAACCAGCATCCGGGCAGACGCGCGCTTGCCCAAGGGACCTGCCACCTCGCAGGTCACAATCTCACCGCCGCACGCGGCAACGGCATCGAGCGTTCCCTCGCCACCATCTGCCAGCGGCAATGTACACACCTCGGCATCGGACCACACACGGCGCATGCCCTCGGCAACCGCCGCCTCCGCCTGCGCACTCGACACGCTGCCCTTAAAGGAATCAATCGCCAGCAGCACACGGCGGGGCCGACGGCATGCGGCACCAAAGTCAACCGCCGCGCCAGCATCCTCACTGGCACCTGTAAGCGCTGCGGCGTGAGCGGCGTGTGCTTCAAGATCAGCCCCACAACCGCAATCAGCGCCGCCCGCTCCGCGCAGACCGCCAAAATAGCCACTCAGCAGCTCGCGGCATTCATCCGCCAGGACCCCAGCCGTCACGTTAAACCGATGATTCAGGCGCGAGTCGGCATTCAAATCGTATAGGGATCCCAACGCGCCCGCCTTGGCGTCGCTCGCGCCATACACGCAGCGCCCCACGCGCGCGTTAACCATAAGCCCCGCACACATGCAGCATGGCTCGAGCGTCACGTAGACCGTGCAATCGGAAAGGCGCCAACGACCGAGCGACCGAGCGGCAGCGCACAGGGCCGCGAACTCTGCATGAGCCGAAGGATCCTGATCGAGCTCGCGCCGATTGTGCGCCCGCGCGACGATCTCGCCGTCGCGCACCACTACGGCTCCGATGGGCACCTCGCCCACCGCCGCGGCGGCTCGCGCCTCCGCCAACGCCTCGCGCATGAACTTCTCGTCGATTTCGGTGATCGTCATCGTTCGCCTTCCCTGTTGCAAATTCAAAACGATGCTATCATTACGACTCACGGAGAGATGGCAGAGCGGTTGAATGCGGCGGTCTTGAAAACCGTTGAGCGCGAGAGCGTTCCGGGGGTTCGAATCCCCCTCTCTCCGCCACTTTAGTGATTCACCGGTGTCATGGTCCGCTCAAACAGTGCATCGACCACGTCGGCTATCTCGGGTCGACGCTCAAGATCGTGGCCCGATTCCCACCATATCGTGAAAAGTCGAATAATACCGCCGGCGACAAACTCAGACGTCGTCTCAAGTGACACAGGGGCCAGGGCATCCTCGGCAAGCACGTTCATCACACGCTCGCGGATGGAGCGGGCAATGCGGTCGCAAATAACGTTGGTCAACATGCCCGACATGCTGCTTGCCAAAATGTTATCCATGAGCCGCTCGTGCGTCAGAATCAAATCCATGGCATCGTCCAAAATCGCGTGCCGAAGCGCGCGCACGTCCTCGGCAGATACCGCGCCGGCCTCATCGGGCTGTTTTTGCGGCAAGCCCGACATGAGCTCATCGATATAAAAGGCAAAGTAATCGTTCTTGTCGCGAAAGTGCTTGTAGAACGTCGTGCGGCGAATCATGGCGCGGTCGCACAGCATGGCAACCGTCACGTCCTCAAACCGATGCTCTTCGAGCAGCTCAGTAAAGGCCTCGAACAGGGCCCGATAGGTTTTCTTGATGCGAAGGTCCATATATATCGCCCTCCTCAAGGAGAAGACAACGCTCACTAATCTGTCGCATATCTTACACCTGTATCGCCCGCCCCCTGGCGAATGGCCTTACCTTGGCGGAAACATAACGCTTACCGGAAAGTTCGGTATCGCCAAAGGTTGCGGGTATACTAGTAGCGTTACACCAACGGCAGCCGGCGGAAGACGCCGCGGCCATTCGAAACGGAGACACCATGATTCCCGTCATCATCGGTATCGTTGTTGTCGTTGTGATTGCCTGCGCCATCGCCGGCATCTACAACAACATGGTCACCAAGCGCAATCGCATCGATAACGCCTGGCAGAACATCGACACGCAGCTGCAGCGCCGCAACGACCTGATCCCTAACCTGGTCGAGACCGTCAAGGGCTACGCCAAACACGAGCAGGACACGCTTGCCGCCGTGGTCAACGCGCGCAACGCCGCCGTAAGCGCCACCACGCCCGAAGCCAAGATGGAAGCCGACAACGTGCTGACCGGCGCCCTGCGCCAGCTCTTTGCCGTGGCCGAGGCCTACCCCGACCTTAAGGCGAACACCAACTTTACGCAGCTCCAGTCCACGCTCGAGGACACCGAGAACAAGGTGAGCTACGCGCGCCAGAGCTACAACGATTGCGTGCTCAGCTACAACAACGCCATCCAGACCTTCCCGGCCGTCATCTTTGCCGGCATCTTCCAGTTTAAGGAGCGCCAGGGCTTCGAGGCCGCCGAAGCCGCCCGCCAGGCACCGACCGTCAAGTTCTAACAGATCCGCAGCGTATCCTTAATCGGGTATATGCATAAACCGCCCCGTCAAATGCATACTTCGACGGGGCGGTTTCCTTTGTCACGAAGGTCCCCCTCAAGGCGCCGTGCATTTTTGGGAGTATTCAGCATAACCAGGAGCTTCGGACGCCACGATAAATGCCAAAGACCGCGAATATCCCCGCAAATCAAACGCTGTCAGCCCATAACCCCGCCCATCATTCATAGAAAACATCGAGAAATCCCGATTTTTTCGCCCGAGGTCAGTATGCAGGGGCCTTCGATTGCAGAATACTCGCAAAAATGCACGTCGCCATCACCCCCACATGGCGCGAACCAAAACAAAAGCGCGGCCAATAGGCCGCGCACCATCTTTATTCAGATCTATATTGCCCGTAACGGCAGCGCCGAGGTAACGCAGGCCCGAGGGCGACCTTCCTTTCCGGCGCACTCCGCAGGACGAAAGAACCCCCGCCGCACGTAGTGCGCAGCGGGGGTTCTTTCATGTCCGAGGACGCGCCGGAAAGGAAGGTCGCCCTCGGACCGGACATACAAGACAGCTTACGCGACGGTGTAAACCCAGTTGTGCTTATCCTCAACAGCACCAGACTGGATGCCCGTCAGGGTCTCGCGAAGCTTCTTCATCACAGGACCGATCTCGGTGTAGCCAGCCGGGAAGGTCACGGTCTCATCGGCACCGTAGACCTTGTTGTCGATCTCGCCGACCGGGGAGATAACGGCAGCGGTACCGCACAGGCCGCACTCCACAAAGGTGCCGGCCTTGACCTCGGCCCACTCGACGGGACGCTGGTCGACGGTCATGCCCAGGTCCTGAGCAACCTGAACGAGCGAACGGCGGGTGATGGAGGGCAGGATGGAGTCGGTGTGCGACTGCGGGACGACAAGCGTGCCGTCCTCCTTCACGAACAGGACGTTGGCGCCACCGGTCTCCTCGACATAGGTGCGGGACTCGGAGTCGAGATACAGGTTCTCGGCATAGCCCTCGCGGTGAGCCTCCATCGTGGGCTTAAGGGACATGGCGTAGTTGAGGCCGGCCTTGATGTTGCCGGTGCCGTGCGGTGCGGCGCGGTCGTACTCGGAAACGCGCAGCTTGACGGGCTTGAGGCCACCCTTAAAGTACGGACCGACCGGGGTCACGAGAATGCGGAACGTGTACTCAGGAGCGGGAGCCACGCCGATTACGTCACCGGAGCCGATCATAAACGGACGCACATACAGGGTTGCGCCAGAGCCGAAGGGCGGAACCCATGCGGCGTTGGCAGAAACGACCTGCTTGACGGCCTCGACAAACTTGTCCTTGGGGAACGGGGGCATCTCGAGGCGCTGGGCAGAGTTGTACATGCGCTCGGCGTTCATGTCGGGACGGAAGCAGACGATGCTGCCGTCCTCGGCGGTGTAGGCCTTCAGGCCCTCAAAGACCTCCTGGCAGTAGTGGAAGATGCCGCCACACTCGGAGACATGCAGGGTGTGGTCGGTGGACAGGCCGCCCTCGTCCCACTCGCCGTCCTTCCAATGGGCCTCGTAGCTGTAATCGGTCTTCATGTAGCCAAAGCCGAGGCTACCCCAATCGATATCCTTCTTCTCGACAGTCATATGTCGCTCCTTACATACACGGTTGCATACTCGCGAACCCGCACGCAAGGACCGAAGCCGGCCGCGTCGCAACGTCGCACGCCCGGAGCGTAGGGCCGGGCAGGACACGCGGGCAGCATCAAAGCCGATGGCGCGTCGATTCGCATGCAGGTGATTGTACTCCCCGCACGCCTTGGATAAAACGTTTTTCTTTAACTAAGTAAAGTATTTTCACTTGCCTTCAACACAAAAGGCCCGCCATCAAATCCGATGACGGGCCCTGGAATTAACGTCCGAAAACAAGCTCGGACTAGGCGTTCTTTTTACCGAGCTTAGCCTTAACCAGACCGACCACGGTCGGAATAATCGACACGGCGACGATGCCGATAATCAGCAGCTCAAAGTGCTCCTGCACAAAGGGGATGCCGCCAAAGAAGTAGCCCAGCAGCGTAAAGACCGTCGACCAGGTAATACCACCCAGCACGTTAAAGATGACAAAGTTGCGCCAGTGCATGCCGCCCATACCGGCGATAAAAGGCACAAAGGTGCGGATGAACGGGAAGAAGCGGCCGAGGAAGATGGCCAGATGGCCCCACTTATCCAGGAAATCCTCGGACTTTTTGATACGCTCGGGCGTCATGGCCTTTACCTTGCCCGAGGCGATGATCTTGCGGCCAAAGAAGTGGCCGATCATAAAGTTGCACTGATCGCCCAAAATGGCAGCGGCCCATGCGGTGGCCAGAAGCGCCACGATGTTAAAGCCGCCGTTGTGGGCAAAGAAACCCGAGGCGAACAGCAGCGAATCACCGGGAAGGAACGGGAAGAACACCACGCCCGTCTCGATAAAGATGATCAGGAACACGCAGCCGTAGGCCATAAGCGGGCCGGCGGCGATCCAGCTGGCGATCGCGGTGCGCGGGTCCTTAAGCAGCTCGGCAATAAAATTGATGAAACCCATGAAGTAAAACCTCTCAGTTGTGGGCGCGGATACGTCCAAGTTGACCAGTATACGGTTGCGGCGTCCCCTCGTGCGCAACCCCACAAAAGCATGACTCCATTACCAGCAAGTTTGCATAACTGACACTTGTAGCGCAAAGCCGCCAAGATTGTCCTTTTTAATCCCTAGCGAATCGCTATACTTTATTGAATCGCATTGCCATGGCGCTAAGGGAGGGCGGCCGGTGAGCTTTATCAATACCATTCGCGAGGACATCAAGACCGTCCAGGCGCAGGACCCCGCCGCGCAAAACGGTCTGGTCATCTTCCTTTCCTATCCTGGCCTGCACGCCAAGTGGAACCACGTGCCCGAGCACTGGCTGTGGGAGCACGGTCATCGCTCGCTCGCCCGCGTGCTCTCGCAAATCACCCGCCACATCACCGGCGTCGAGATTCACCCTGCCGCGCAGATTGGCAAGCACTTCTTTATCGACCACGCCATGGGCGTCGTCATCGGCGAGACCACCATTGTGGGCGACAACTGTGTGCTCTACCAGGGCGTCACGCTCGGCGGCACCGGCAACGAGACCGGCAAACGCCACCCCACCCTGGGCAACAACGTCACCGTGGGCACGGGTGCCAAGGTGCTCGGCAACATCCGCATCGGCAACAACGTCAAGATCGGCGGCAACTCGGTCGTCGTTAAGGACGTCCCCGACAACTGCACCGTCGTGGGCGTGCCGGGACGCATCATCAAGCGCAACGGTTGCCGTGTGTTCGAGGAGAGTTTCGACGCCAAGCAGCATCGCGAGTACATGCCCGATGACGCCGCCGAGCAGTCCGCCCTCAACCGCCAGGGCATCACCGAGAATGCCCGCCGCGTCAAGGAACTCGAGCGAGAGGTGGCCGAGCTCAAGGCCCTCGTCGCCAAGCTCGTGGACGAACGCTAGGAACGCAAGCGGCACAAAACGACATCGGCATCAACGCAAAGGCGCGCCAGGGAATTCATCCCCGGCGCGCCTTTTTTTGATGTGACATGCGGGACTGTCCCTTTGTCACATTATGCGAACTGACTCAGATAGAGGTCGGCGTAAGCGCCCTCGGCTGCGAGCAGCTCCTTATGCGTGCCCTGCTCGATAATGTTGCCGTGGTCCATGACCAAGATCAGGTCGGCGTCCACGATCGTCGACAGGCGATGCGCGATCACAAAGCTCGTGCGCCCGCGCATAAGCGCGTCCATGGCGCGGCCGATAGCAAGCTCGGTGCGCGTGTCCACGCTTGAGGTCGCCTCGTCCAGGATGAGAATCGCCGGGTTGTTGAGCAGCACGCGCGCAATGGTCAGCAACTGGCGCTGGCCCTGGCTGATGCTTTCGGCATCGTTGGCCACGCGCGTGTCGTAGCCCTGCGGCATGGTGCGCACAAAGAAGTCAACCTGGGCGGCGCGCGCAGCCGCAACAATCTCCTCGCGCGTTGCCTCGGGGCAGCCGTAGGCGATGTTCTCGGCAATCGTGCCGTCGAACAGCCAGGCGTCTTGCAGCACCATGCCAAACTGCTGACGTAGCTCGCCGCGATCCATGCGGCTCGTATCCACGCCGTCGAGCGTAATACGCCCGCCGTCAATCTCGTAGAAGCGCATGAGCAGGTTGATGAGCGTCGTCTTGCCTGCGCCCGTGGTTCCCACCACGGCAATCTTCTGGCCCGGCTCGGCGGTAAACGACACGTCGCGCATAAGCGGCTTGTCGGGCGAATAACCAAAGCGCACGTGCTCAAAGGAGACGCGACCCTCAACGCGACCCGGCAGCTTGGCGGCCTCGTCCGGCAGCGGATCGGCCTCCATCTCGGGCTCATCGAGCAGGTCGAACACGCGCTCCGCACTCGCCAGCGCGCTCTGCAGCGAGTTAAAGGTAAACGACAGCTGCGTCATGGGTTCGGACGCCTCGTAAATAAACTGGAAGAACGCCTGGAACACGCCGACGGTCATGTGACCGGCAACCAGCATGCTGCAGCCCACAAGCGCAATAACGATCTGCGCCAAACGGCCGATAAAGCGCACCGCGGGGCCGACGGCATTGATCATAAAGTCGGCCTTGGTGCTCACGCGCGCCAGCTCGCCCGAGGCCTGGTGCACCTCGGCAGAGCTCTGGTGCTCGCGGTTGAATGCGCGAATCACCAAACGGCCCGAATAGCCTTCCTCGACCGCGCTCGTAATCTTGGACACCCACTCCTGGCGCTCGCCCGTCACATCGTGCGTGCGGCGCGAAACGACCTTCGTCACCAGCAGCGACAGCGTCATAAAGAACAAAAAGACGAGCGTGAGCGGCACGCTAAACACGAACATCACGATCACAGCGCCCACCACGGTACCGATCGACACCAGAAGCTGCAGCAAGCCGCGCTGCATGCTCTCGGACATCTTGTCCAAGTCGTTGGTCGCACGGCTGACGACCTCACCGGGACGATGCGCGTCAAAGAAGGCAAGCGGCAGACGGTTGAGCTTTTGCGCGATGCGGTTGCGCAGGCGCAGATTGAGACGCTCAGCGACGCTCGACATCAAAAAGCTCTGGAGCGCGTAGAACGAGGCAGCGGCCGTCCAAATCATAAAGTAGATGAAGATGGTCCTGCCGCAGTTCTCCCAGGTGATGTTGAAGGTGGTATCGTTGGCAAACGCCACCTGAATGTGGCCCCACAGCTCATCGATCACGCGGGCGCTATATGCCGGCGCGGCGGTGTTAAAGATGGCATAGAACACAATGCTCGCGAACACGATATAGAAGCGCCAATGGTCGCCGGCAGCCTCGCTCCACAGGCGGCGCACCGTCGCCCAGGTGTCGCGGGGTTTCTCGTCCTCGTCCTCGTCGTCCACATCGCGCATGCGCTCTGCCTCAGCGCGGGCGCGCTCGTCCTCGGCGCGCTCGTTTTCCTCGTAGAGCGCTTGGCGGCGAGCCTCGCGCTCGGCTGCAGCCTTGGCGGCGTCATCCAGCTCGGGTGCCACGGCAGCCGTTTCCTCGACCAGTACCGCGGCAGCGGCGTCATCAACGCCGCCCTGCTTCTTGAGCTCCTCGGTCATGCTACTCACCTCCCTTCATCTGCGATTCCGCGATGGCGCGGTACACCTCGCAGGTTTCCATAAGCTCGCCATGCGTGCCCAGACCCACAACCTCGCCATCCTTGAGCACGACGATCTGGTCGGCGTGCAAGATCGTCGAGATGCGCTGCGCGATGATGAGCACCGCAGCGTCACGCGTCTCGTCTTGCAACGCATGGCGCAGGGCGGCATCAGTCTTAAAGTCCAGGGCCGAAAAACTATCGTCGAAGATATATAAATCGGCATGCTTCATGAGCGCGCGAGCAATGGCCAGGCGCTGGCGCTGGCCACCCGAGAAGTTCGTACCGCCCTGCGCCACCGGGGTATCGAGCCCCTGCGGCTGATCGAGCACAAAGGTGCTCTGGGCAACCTGGAGCGCATGAAGCATGTCCGCCTCGGTCGCGTCTTCGTTGCCAAAGCGAAGGTTGCTTGCCACGGTGCCCGAGAACAGCCACGCCTTCTGCGGCACATAGGCGATGTGCCCGCGAATCTCACCTTGCGAAATCTCGCGCAGATCGACACCGTCCAGGCGAATGGCGCCCTTGGTGGCATCGTGGAAGCGCAGCAAGAGCTTGGCCACCGTCGACTTGCCCGAACCCGTCGAGCCGACGATTGCGGTCGTCTGACCGCGACGGCAGGCAAAGCTCAGGTCGCACAGGGTGTCCTCGTCGGCATCGTCAAAGCGAAACGACATATGATCGAACACGGCAACAGCATCCGCATCGTCCTCGGAGGCAGGCGCCCCGTCACCCAGCGTACGCTCGCCGTCCACGATGCTCGGCTCAATCTCCAGCACTTGCTGTGCACGGCTTAGGCATGCCGCGGCGCGTGGCAGCGTTAGCACCACCATCTGCGCCATCATCACAAAGAACAGAATCAGGATTGCGTACTCGAGCACCGCGGAGATGCTCGCAATCTGCATCGCATGGACGCCCACGCGGTTGCCGCCCACCCACAGCACCGCCACCTCGGCGATGTTCATCAAAAAGAAGCTGGAGCTGTCAAGACCCACAAACAGGTGGTTAACCTTGATGGCATTGGCCGCGTATTCGCTAAACACCTCGTCCAGACGCCGTTCCTCGTGGCGCTCCTTGTTAAACGCACGGATGACGCGCACGCCCACAATATTCTCGCGCAGCACCACGTTCATGCGGTCGATAAAGCCCTGTAGGCGCATAAAAATCGGCGCCGCGTTGGCAACCGTAAAGACCGCCGCCACCAGCACAATCGCAACGACCACGCCCAGCAGCGTTCCCATGGCGGGATCGATAAACCAGGCGAAGATGATGCCCGCCACAGCCAAAAACGGCACGGGCAGCACCAGCTGAATCGTCTGCAGAATCGCCTGCTGAATCACGTTGATGTCGTTGAGCGAGCGCGTGATCATCGATCCGGTGCCAAAGCGCTCAAAATCGCTGGCCGCGAGCTCGAGCGATTTGTCGTACACGGCATTGCGGATATCGCAAGCCACGTTGGCGGCCAGGCGCGCCGAAAGATAGCAGCCCAGCACCGTGCCGCCGCTAGCCATGCTGGTCGCGATAAACATGTATAGGCCGTTGCGTAAAATGTAGTCGACATCGCCCGTGGTAATACCGGTGTTGACCATGTTCGCCAGCATCGTGGGAACCAACAGCGTACCGACGTTATCCACCAGCAGCACCAGCAGTGTCACTGCGACAAGCCCTCGATATGGCTTTAGAAACCTCATTAACAGTCGCACGACTCCCCCTCACGTCGATCTTGCATCTGGCTTGCGGCTGCCACCTGCTGTTTAAATGTCTCGCACTCGTCGCCGAGCACCTGAGAGAATTTGCCGATCAAGCGCATAATCTCGCGCTGCTCACATGGCTCAAGCGCGCCAAAGGCTCGCTGCTCGGCCTTGAGTGCCGGCAGCGCATAACGCTCGGCAAATCGCCTGCCCTCTTCGGTCAGGCTCACAACCTTGTTCTTACGGCTGCCTTCGGCAAACTCCAACGTTGCGAAGCCCCGCGCCGTCAAGGTTTTAATTGCCGAATTGATGGTCTGCTTGCTGTAGAACCATTCGCTTGTCAGACGGCTTACGGCAATACTGCCGCCCGCCGTGCTGGTATCGACGAGCATCCAGTAAGCGCAGTCCGAAAGGCCGCAGGCACGCGAGAACTCCGAATAGATATGGTCGAGTCCATTGAGCAACCGGTCGAAGTCGACCAGTTTAACCGCACCATTCATCTATCCCACCATTCGATTGTCCGATTTTTGACCAATTTTATGTCTCTAGATTAGTCCGAGTTTTGACTATCGTCAACAGCCTCTCCGCAAATGCGTGCACTTTTATGGCCTATCGGCAGAAAAAGACCGCCGGCGCGGGGGCGGCGCCAGCGGTCACGTGAAAATCGGGTTTTATTGCCTGTTAAGCGGCGACGGCCTCATAGACCGTAGCGCCCGAGAAGCTGTCATGCAGGCTCTTGCCGGCAATCCACGGCAGCTCGACGACCTCGCAGACCGTGTTGACCAACTCAGAACAGTCAGTAAAGTGGCCCTTGTCGTTGAGGGCCTCGCAATCCTGAACACGCCAATAGCCATCGGTGTGCGTGATGTAGTACTCGTGATCGTTGATCGACACGAAAGCGCGCGTCTTGGAACGCAGCAGCTTCAGAAATCCTTCGAAATCGGTCTCGACGACATCTCCAGCCTGGAACATGATGTTACCTCCTGGCCCGGCGCCACCACGGCGCATTGATAAACGTTGGTACTCCTTTAGTAAAACCTTTATCGAAGGTTATGCGTTCGTCATTTAGGCAAGTGGTAAAAAACCGCAGGGTAGACGGGATAAAACGTTTAACCATCCCATTTGTTTGTCACATTCTGAAGGTACTTTTATGCAAACCTACTTTCCCAATTGGAATCTATCCTTTTGGCCGGGCAATTGACCGTCTATCGTTTGAGGCCGACGGGTATGAACGGGGCATCTGCAACGCCACCGCAAGGAGACACCATGGAGACTATCGAAGCATTCATTCACCGTCGCAGCTGCCGCAACTACAGCGATCGTCCCGTCGAGGCCGAAAAGCTTGCACGTATTATCGAAGCCGGCCAATATGCACCGAGCGGCATGGGCCGCCAGCCGGTGACGTTTGTCGCCGTCACCGACCCCGCGACCGTCGAGCGTCTCTCACAGCTCAACGCCCAGGTCATGGGCAGCAACGGCGACCCCTTCTATGGCGCCAAGACCGTTGTGGTGGTGCTGGTTGACCGCAGCGTGCCCACACATCTGGAAGACGGCTCGCTCGCCATGGGCAACCTGCTCAACGCTGCCTATGCGCTGGGCGTTGATTCGTGCTGGATTCATCGCGCGCATGAGGTCTTTGACTCGCCCGAGGGCCTGGAGCTCCTGGCCAGTTGGGGTTTGCCCGCCGACGGCAGCCTGCGCGGTGTCGGTCACTGCATTCTGGGCTATGCCGAGGACACGCTACCCGAGGCAAAGCCGCGCCGCGACAACGTGGTATACGTCAAGTAGCGCAGGAGTGTCCCAAACTGCCGGCAGAAAAGGAACGTCCCCTTCTGCCGGCAAGCTATGTTGATATTTGAGTTGTCGTCGTTTCGTTCGTCTGGGCCGTTTCGGCGTCGTCGCCTTGCTTGTCTTCGTCCTTTTGCGCATCGGCGATGGTGGAGGCCGCCGCGACGATACCGCGCTGGGGCGCAACGCCCGTCTGGGTCTGTGCGCCCTCGACAACTTCTGTGCCTGCATGCGCGAGCTCGGGCGATTTAAACATTGCGTCCAAGTTGGCGCCACCGCCGGCGTAGCCAAGCGCAGCGAGCGCGATGACGATCACTGCAACGGCGGCCACGATCGGCACGTAGCGATGCCAGCCGGCGGGATTGAGCCCGCTGCGGCGAGCCGCCCCGCGGCTGATGTAACCGAGCGTTCCATCGTGCTTGAGCTTTGAGCCCACCACGCGTTTCCGGCCCCATAGCGAGGACTCTGCCTGCATGGCCAAGCGGGCGCTTGCCGAAGGATAGCCGTATTTAGTGCGCTTGAACGAGCCGTCAAACCCCGAGGCGTGTTTACCCCACGTCATCGATGTTGTGCGTCGGTTGACCGGCGCGGCACTCCGCCTTCTGCGGCTCGGTTTTGAAGTCTCAGCCATATGCCCTCGCACGCCGTAACCGAATCGAAACAATAACGCTTTGGACTGTAGCACACGCGTCGCGCGCGGTCACGGGCGCCTCGCTCAACGGTCATCGTCCTTCAGCAAGCGCCACAGCGTTGTACGGCTTATGCCCAGCACCTCCGCCGCACGGGTTCGGTTGCCGTGGAGATGATCTACAACCAGATGCGCGATATCTCGCTCGGTATCGGCCAGCGGTCGCAGGATATACAGGTCACTTTCGAGCGTCGGGGCGCCAAAGGTTGCGGTCTTAATCACGTCCTCTTGGGCGAGCACTTCCTCCGCCGCAGCGCGGTCCACCGTGCCCGTCCCCACCAATATATACAGTCGTTCCGAGACCTCGCGGAGCTGCAGATAATTGCGCGGCCAGCGGTAAGCATCGAGCGTCTTCGTCGCCGCGGCAGACAGCGCGGGCGCTGCCGTCCCAAATGCATCAGCGAGATATTCCAAATAGCGCGCAACCTTCGTCGACGCGGCTCCCTGCTCGGCGATTGCCGGCGCCACGCTCACCGCACAGGCGAAGCGCTCGGTCACAAAGGCGGCTTGATCACTTTCGCTGCCGCCCGGCATGTCATTCGCCGTCAGCACCACATGGCAGCGCGTCGCCAACGCGGTGTCGGTCATCGTGGAGACCAGCTCGCGGAGGCGCTGGGGGCCAACCGCGTTCCAGCCCTCAATGCAAAGGGTCAGCCCCGTTTGGAACAACGGCGATTCGGAGCTTTTGAGCACATGGCGCCAACCGCGATCGGTGAGTTCATCGAGCGCGACGGAAACAAAGGGCTGATCGGCAAAAGGACCGTCCAGATAGAGGCGTTTGGCGATCTCGACCTGGCCCGCTCCCAGCTCGCCCTCGAGCATAAGGGGCACACCGCGCGCGTAGCTCTCGACGACCGGCGCAGCCACCGAGGCCGCCCCCTCAACGATGCCGTACGCGCTCGATTCGTAGCGGGCCTCAACCTCGTCGGCGTTGAGCCACTCGATGCCCGCATGCGCCGCAGCGCCGCGCACCTCGCGGACCACGACGACCCAAAGGCCCCCGCCCTCTTTGTCGGTGGGGCGAACGGTCAGGCTCAGGCGCGCACCCTCACGCCCCATAACCAGACGCGCACCGCCTCCTATACGGTCGAGGCGCTCAGCTACAAAAGCCGCCACATCCCGCTCAAGCGCCGCGTCATTCATGGTCGAGATCGCGACGTCCCCACGCGCATCGATTGCCAATGCCGAGGCCCCGGCAGCAGCTAGGGCATCGGTCAAGATGTTCAGCTTGGCATCGCTATCCATGATTTGCCCCTGTCCGCGGCGACGTGCAACCGCCGACGGTCGCACGACCGAGTGTTTCAAAATTGAACGATATTGCTCACCAAACACTATAGGGCAGAAAGCGCCGTCCTGCGAGTATAGGTGTTGCCCCGCATCGCCATCCTGGCGGGGCGATAAGAGCTCTTCGGGACCTATAAACCTGCGGACAAGCCATACCCGCAAGAGCTCCTATCGCTCCACCGTAAGGATGCGCTCACCAGCACGCAGCACGCAAATAAGCTACTTCTCTACCAGATTCCCAGCACGTGCTGCATTCCCAAACTCATGCACGCAATGCCAATCCAGCAGCAAAAGCCCAGCGCGATGGGCTTGCCGCCCTTTTTGACCAGCTCGACGATATCGGTATTAAAGCCAATAGCCGCCATGGCCATCACAATAAAGAACTTCGACAGCTCCTTGATGGGCGCCGTGATGGATGCAGGAAGCTGAAGCACCGTGGTGATCACGCTCGCCAGCACAAAGAACAGCACAAACATGGGAAACGCACGTTTAAGCGAGAACGTGCTTTTGGCGTCACCGCCGGCCTTGCGAGTCAGATGCATCTGCCAGCATGCGAGGACCAACGTGATGGGAATAATGGCCAGCGTCCTGGTGAGCTTGACCACCGTGGCGCTCTCGAGCACATTGGCGCCGGGATGCATGCTGTCCCAGGCGCTCGCCGCAGCCGTTACGGACGAGGTATCGTTGATGGCGGTGCCGGCAAACAGGCCAAAGCCCTCGTTGGTCAGCCCGAGCATGCCGCCGAGCGTCGGAAACACGAGCGCCGCGATAACGTTAAACAGGAAGATGACCGAAATAGCCTGGGCAATCTCGCGATCGTCGGCATCGATGACGGGTGCGGTCGCAGCGATGGCAGAACCACCGCAAATCGACGAACCCACACCCACAAGCGTCGCGATCTTGCCCGGCACGTTCATGCCGCGGCAGAGCACAAAGGCGATGACAAGCGAGGTCGAGATTGTCGCCACGATAATCGGCAGCGACTGGGCGCCCTTGGACAGAATCTGGGAGAGGTTCATGCCAAAGCCAAGCAGGATAACCGCGTACTGCAAGACTTTTTTGGACGTATAGGTAACGCCGGCGGCGAGCTGTTCGCGACGATTCTTGGGAAAGACGAGCGCCAGGACCATACCAAAGAGGATGGCAAATACCGGACCGCCGACCACCTCAATTTGTTTGCCGAGCAACGTCGCGGGAATGGCGATGATTAGGCAGAACAAGACGCCTTTCCAGCGCTCGCGTACGATATTTGCCAGTTGCATATGGGATTCCTTCTTTCTATTTCACGTTTGCGACGGCTTATGATACGGCAACATTGAGCGCAGCCTTGCGCAAACACAGACTAAGATGCCGCAATAGTTCTCAGGCAACAGCCGAATTACCCACCGCGGAGAGCTGATTCGCGGCATAATTAACAACTGACATATGAGTTTGATAGAACAGTTGCGAGGCGCTATGGAAGAATCGATGCACGTCGGCGAGCAGGAAACGAGCCTACAGGACCAGTCCTACCACACCATTCGACGCAAAATCGTCTACCTGGACTACAAGCCGGGCGAAAAGCTGGGCGTCAAGCAACTTTGCGATGACCTGGATATGGGTCGCACGCCCGTGCGCGAGGCTTTGGTTCGCTTGGCGCAGGAAGGCCTGGTGCGCACCGTGCCCCAGAGTGGCACCTACGTCTCACCCATCAACCTCACCCTTGCCGAGAGTGCCTGTTACATCCGCGAGCATCTGGAAAAGCAGGTGATCGTGGAGTGCTGCGCGCGCGCCACATCGGCTGGCATCGAGCAGCTCGACCGCGCCATCGTGCTGCAGGAAAAGGCCATGGCCGAAGAGGATCGCATCGGCTTCTTTTTGAGCGACAACCTCATGCATCACATGATTTTTAGCATCGCATGTCGCAGCACCGTGTGGTCGTGGCTCGAAGAGACCAATGCCGACCTTGAGCGCTTCCGCTGGCTGCGCGCTGCCACGCAGGTTCTCGACAATCAGGACATCGTGAACGAGCACAAGCAGATTCGCCGCGCTATCGCCGGTCGCGACCCCATCGAAGCGAGCTTTTTGGTCAGCAAGCACCTGCACATGATGTTCCGCAACCAAACCGAGGTTCTGGACCAGTTCCCCGAGTACTTCGAGACCAGCAAGCTCCGCTAACCTGCCAAAAAGGGACAGGTTTATTTTGGCAGGTTTTATCTGGGCAAATGCAACAAGGCCCGGCTCCGCTGCAACGGAGCCGGGCCTTGGTCGCTAGGACGGCGGAACCAACTATTCCACGGTCACGCTCTTAGCGAGGTTTCGGGGCTGATCGACATCGCAGCCGCGCAGGATGGCGACCTCGCGGGCGAGCAGCTGCAGCGGGACGCTCGCCGTGATGGGGCTGAACACGTCGCGGACTGCTGGCACGCGGATGATGCAGTCGGCGATCTTGTTGATCTCCTCGTCGCCCTCGGTGGCAACGACGATGACCTTGGCGCCGCGCGCCTTGCACTCCATGAGGTTCGACACGGTCTTGTCGTAGGTGGCACTCTTGGTGGCCACAGCGATGACGGGGAAGCCCGGGTCAATCAGGGCGATGGGGCCGTGCTTCATCTCGCCGGCGGCATATGCCTCGGCGTGCAGGTAGCTGACCTCTTTGAGCTTGAGCGCGCCCTCGTAGGAAATAGCGGCACCCATGCCACGGCCCACGAATAGCGCCGACTGCGCATCCTTGCACAGCAGGGCGGCCTCATGAACGGCCTCGGTCTGGGTATCCAAAATCCACTGGATCTGCTCGGCCGTATCGGAAAGCTCGCGGAACAGCATGCGCGCCTGCTTGGTGGTCAAGCGGTACTTGACCTGCGCCAGCAGCAGGGCCAAAAGCGTAAGGCTCGCAACCTGGCCGATAAAGCTCTTGGTCGAGGCGACCGCAATCTCCTTGTTGGCCTTGGTGTAGATGACGCCGTCGCTCTCACGCGCCACGGGGCTGCCCACCACATTGGTGATGCCGAAGACCTTGGCACCCTTGATGCGCGCGTCGCGAATGGCGGCAAGGGTATCGGCCGTCTCGCCCGACTGGGACACGGCAACGACAAGCGTCGTCGGCGTAATGATGGGATTGCGATAACGGAACTCGCTGGCTGCCTCAACCTCGGTGGGGATGCGAGCCCAGCCCTCAATGAGATTCTTAGCAATGAGGCCAGCGTGATAGCTGGTTCCGCAAGCGATCACGTAGACGCGGTCGATGTCGTTGAGCTCCTCGAGCGAAAGGCCCAGCTCGTCGATGTCAAGCTCGCCGGCCGGCGTCATACGACCGACCAGCGTGTCGCGCACGACGCGCGGCTGCTCGTGGATTTCCTTGAGCATAAAGTCGGGATAACCGCCCTTTTCTGCCATGTCCAGGTCCCAGTCGATGTGGGTGACCTTGGGCTCGATAACGTTGCCGGCCTCGTCGGTGTACTCGACGCCTGCGGGCGTGAGCTTGGCAAACTGACCGTCCTCGAGCACCACGACATCGCGGGTGGCGTCGATGAGCGCGATGACATCAGAAGCAACATAGGAGCCGGTTTCACCCACACCGACTACGATCGGGGAATCCTTGCGGGCCACGGCGATCACGCCGGGCTCGTCAGCGCACACGGCGGCCAGACCATAGGCACCGACCACGTGGGTGCAAGCCTCGCGCACGGAGGCCATCAGGTCGTGCGTCTCGGCATAAGCCTCTTCGATCAGATGCGCGAAGACCTCGGTATCGGTCTCGCTCTTAAAGTGGTGGCCGCGGTCCTCTAGCTCTTCGCGCAGCTCGGCGAAGTTCTCGATGATGCCGTTGTGAACGATGGCGATACGACCGTCGCAGCTGGTGTGGGGGTGAGCGTTAACGACCGAAGGCTTGCCGTGGGTGGCCCAACGGGTGTGGCCGATACCGCAGATAGCGTCGCTGTCAATGTTGGAAAGCTCGCTCTCCAAGCCCGCGACCTTGCCCACGCGGCGGATGACGTCGAGGTGCGCCGCGGCGCCCTCGCCCACCTCGAGCGCGACGCCCGAGGAGTCATAGCCGCGATACTCCATACGCTTGAGGCCTGTGACCAGGATGTTCTTTGCAATATCAGAGCCGGTGTAGCCGACAATTCCGCACATAGGATAAATCCCTTCGTCCGCTTGACTGCAAAACGTCCACGCACAAGGGGCGCTGAGACGCATAACGTTCGAGTATTGTACTCACGCAAGCACAAGCTGATATACCAGAAGTGGTATCTCAACTTAGATACCACCCGATGCACACACGTCCAGCCGGTCCAAACCACCGCAAAGGTACCTACCCCCTTCGTGGTGGTCGCGTTGGCAACAGCGTTTCCCCAGATAAAACCTGCCAAAATAAACCTGTCCCTTTTTGGTAGGTTTGGGATGCTACAATCTGGCTTGTACTTGAAACGCATCAAAGGGGCCGCTATGGCAAAGGTAAAAATCAGCGACGTCGCGCGCGAGGCCGGGGTTTCGTTGGGCACGGTTTCCAACGCGCTCAACCACCCCGAAAAGCTGCGCCCCGAGACCCTCAAGCTCATCAACGAGACCATCAATCGCCTTGGCTACCTGCCCAACCAAAGCGCCCGTCAGCTCGCGGGCGGCGCCACCAAGTCCTTTGGCCTGGTGCTCCCCCGTCTCGATCACGGCTTTTCGCTCCAAATCGCCAGCGGCGCCCACAACGAGGCCCGCAAGCACGGCTACGACTTGCTCATCGCCAACGCCGATAACGACGATATTCTCGAGGACCATTACCTGCGCTACTTTATGGGCACGCAGATGTCCGGCGTCATGGTTCAGCCCATGGCGTCCCCCGACTGGCATCCGGCCATGACTAAAATGCCCGTGCCGATCGTCCATCTGGACATCCACTGTTCCGAGCCCGGCTACTACGTAGCGGCCGACAACGAGGCCCAAGGTCGCATCATTGCCGAGCTCGCCATCGCCCGCGGCGCACACCATATTGTCGTCGTCGGCCGAGCAGCATTTATGCAGCTCACCCTACGCGTGCTTGGCATTCACAAGGCCCTCGCCCTGCACCCCGATATCAAGATCGAAGTCATCGACGCTGGCGAATGGAATACCGCTGCCGACGGCTACGGCATCGGTGCCCAAATCGCCGAGCGCCCCGCGAACGAACGCCCCGATTTTGTCGTCGGCCTGACCGACGTGTTGGCCTCGGGCGTTATCTCGGCGCTGGTCGACAAGGGCATCTCTGTCCCCGGGCAAGTACGCGTAGCAGGCTGCGATGGCAACCCGCTCGCTTGGAGTGGATCGGTCCCGCTCACTACGGTAGCGCCCCCGGGCTACGAGATTGGCCGCAAGGGCGTTCAATTGCTCATGGAGCAAATCGAGAACAAGGCCCCGGCAAAGACCAAGCACGTCCACATCGGCTCTGCCGCGCGCACCGTCACCGCGGTCACGGCCATCGAGGACATCAACCGCCAAGAACTCGTGCGGCCGTTCCTGCTGGAACGCGCCAGCACCCAGGCAAGCAGCCAGACCGACGCCACGGCCATCAACCTCGGTGCGTATCTATAGCACGCACGCAAGTATGCTAAGTCGCCGCTCAAGCAAAAGGGGCCCGACCATTGCCGGGCCCCTTTTGCTTGAGCGCAAACGTGAGCAATCGCTCGTTTCAACACCGCAATTGTCTAGCGCACGGCCTTGACTGCCGCCGCCAGGTCGAACAACGTATCGAGCACGGCCTCGCAGCCATCCACCACGTCCTGCGGCAGCGGCACGATATCGGGGACGGCAAAGACATGGCAACCGGCCGTAATGCCCGAGACGCAACCGTTGCGCGAATCCTCGACCACGGCACATTCCTCGGGAGCAAAGCCCGCGCGCTCGCAGGCGAGCAGATACATCTCGGGGTCGGGCTTGCCGTGCACGACGTCCTCGCCGCAGGTCACCGTTTCAAACTTGTCAAAAAGACCGACCATCTTAAGGTTGCGCTCGGCCGTAACGAGGCGCGACGACGTCGCTAGACCCACGTGATAGCCCGCAGCCAACAGCTCGTCTATGCACTCGGCGGCGCCGGCCTTAAGCTCCAGCTCGGTCTTGACCATCTCGTCACGAATCTCCTTGTGGCGGACATAGACCGCCTCGGTGGTTTCATGGCTGCCGTAATGCTCATCAAGGATGTCCATAACATCGGGCAGCGTGCGGCCGATAAACTGATGAATCAGCGCTTCATCAATCGCGAGCCCCAGCTCAGCGGCGCCTGCCTTCCAGGCCTTAATCCCCAAACGCTCGGTATCGACCAGCGTTCCATCCATGTCAAAAATAACAGCCTTGATCATATCGGTCCCCCTCGCCGGATTGCATTACTGCCACTCTACCGCACTTTACAAGCTTGTATATAACGTATATAGCATATTGCACTTTCGTTACATAGCTGGAAGTCTTATGACAAGCAGCTCGGTGGGATTATAGTTTCATCCGAGCTTTAATTACTGTAAGGAACTTTCATGCTTTCAGACACCGCCGCACCCACAGAGGAGCTTCAGGACAAACTCGCAGCACTCGAGCAGCTGCTTTTGGCATACGGACGCGTCGCCATCGGCTTTTCCGGTGGTGTCGACAGCAGCTTTTTGGCCGCGGTCTGCGCCCGCATCATGCCTACCAATACCCTTCTCGTCCATCTCACCACGCCCCTCATCGGCACGCCCGAACAGACTTCGTTTGAGCAGTCCGTTGATGGACAGGCCAATGAGGGGCCGCATTTTAAGCTCCCCGTGCTCAATCTTTCGGTGGATCAGTTGCAGCTCCCCCAAGTAACCTGCAACGATGCCAATCGCTGCTACCACTGCAAGCACGCCGGCTTTACCGCCATCGTCAACCACGCCAAGTCGCTCGGCTTTCCCACCGTCATCGATGGCAGCAATGCAAGCGATCGCGGTGACTACCGCCCCGGCATGCGTGCGGCAGAAGAGCTCGGCGTACGCTCACCCCTTATGGAGGTCGGCTTTACCAAGGACGAAGAGCGCGAGCTGCTGCGCGCATGGGGCTATCCCGTTTGGAACCTACCGGCGGGAGCATGTCTTGCCACCCGCGTCCCCACGGACGAGGAGCTTACGCGCGAGAAAGTCGATTTAATCCGCGCCTGCGAGGATTACCTGCACGATCTTGATCTGGCACAGGTACGCGCGCGCTTGGTCGGCGGCTGCATGCATATCGAGGCCGCACCCGCAGATGTCGCCAAGATTGCCACCCTCGGCGGTGCCGCCATCGACGACAAGGGCAAGACCCCGCTGCCCGCCGTTATCGAGTCCGCGCTGCGCGAGCTGGGCTGCGACCATATCTCCCCCGAGGTCACCCCCTACATTCACGGCAACATGAACCTTTAGGTTACGCCGTTTTACAAACGGCGTAACTGCTCGGCGCTGCGCAGGCCCCGGGCACGGTAATCTGACGTTCAACTTCACGGGCGCGACCAAAAGGTCAGCGCCCGCTTGTTTCACGTCACCTTACCGCACCCGGAGCCTGCTCGCTCGCATATGCTCAACCTGGACTGCGTTAACTGACCTACCAAAAAGGGACAGGTTTATTTTGGCAGGTTTTATCTGGGGAAATATCGCGAGGCAGTCGCCCCTCTAGCACCCATCTAACTTCGAGAGGCGCTAGAGGGGCGACCCGGCTGCATCTACTTCTTCCGATATCGGCGGTTGCGGCTCGTCGACGAACCCATTACTTCGATGAGTCCTTTATCCGCCATTTTTGGCAGATGGTAACGGACAGACGAAATTCTGACCCCCGATGCAACCGCTATTTCTCGCGCCGTCATATCCACTTCGGCGCTGAGAGCCTCCAGGATCCTATCCGCCGTCGAAGCTGACGGTTCTCTGTTCCTATCGATAATTTCGAACGTGTCTTTGCCGCATTTTGACAGGGCATGTTTATCTACAAGGTCCCCGCAGATCAGGCGAATGTCATCCGAATCCCACTTCAGGGCCTCTCGTATTTTTTGAACATCGCATACGCACCCATGCTCCCGCATAGACATGAGCAATGTTTCTTCGCGATCCGTCAGCTCGGTGCCCACATGGCTCTGAATCCACGTGCGGTTTTCAGCAAGCTCCGCCCCGTGCCGGGAAAGCAGCACCGTAAACGAATCGGCCTTAACGATAAATTTCGGCCTGCCAAGCGAACGAGACTCCATCTCGCGAATCATAGCCGGGATACCAGATCCCTGGCTTTCCGCAACGGCCCCCTCGGCATGCTCTAACGGCGTCGCCCCCATTAGGCTCATGAGCTTTGGGTTTCGGCAGCGCGATTCCCCGTTTGCAAGATTGTCCACCGTCTTTCCGCCCCAAAGCCCGCCAGGGTTTTTGATCTCTATTCTGTCTGGATAGATATCGACACTCACGGCCTGCCCCACAAACATGGGCGAATATTCTCGATGGATGCAGGCATTTGCCAAGGCCTCGCGCAAAACCTCCTGGGGAACTTCCCAATCCTCCCTTCTGCCAGCGCCTTGCACTATCGTCGCTTTGCGCAAGTTTCGTCCAATCGCGGCAAGGGCATCTTCGATGCAAGCCGGAATCGGGCCATCGCACAACTGGCGGTCAATAAACCGGGGTTGCCCGGGTGCAGATTTTTCCACATCGGAATGAACGGCGACATCGATCATCAGTTTGGGATAGAACTGCTGGGGGTAAATTCCCGCCGACAGAAGCCCCGCGAGCTTCACGGCACCATCCTTTGTAGTGATATTGAGTCTGACCAGCTGCTTTTCCAGCGTATCGGCCCCGCGCAAAACGCGCGGGGTCTGCAGCCGGCGATTTGCGATAATAGACCGCACGACATCTGGATCCAAATCCTCGACCGTTGCCTCCGAAACCACCGTGCCGTCTGCATCGCTCGGAAGCAACGCACTCTGCAGCTCATATAGCTCAGCGGGTGACATCTTGATATCTTTATCATCCACGCGCTTGTAGCTACCGTTCTGCACGCCGCGCGCGCCGATATAGCAAGGCTTCGCTTTAAGCTCAAGTTCAAAGATGCGCACCAGAAGCACCTGGAGCCCGTCGACCTCGCCTCGATCAAGCTCGTACCGCGGCGCATGGGTCACCACTGCCGCTGAGCCTCCGTCTCCGATACCCGAAACAAACTGATCGCGCACCCTATCGATAGCAAAGTTAGCCGAAGGAACAAATCCTTCGGCTTCATTCAGGCCCAAAATAATGAGCCCACCCGCAGTGTTCGCAAAAGCGCTCACTGTCTCCCATACGTCTGCGCTCAATTTATTCGTGCAGGCTTTAACTTCTACCGATGCGTCATCAGTCCCCCGCCTGCGAAGGCGCTCAACGATAAGGCCAAGAGGTTCATCCAGCAGCATTGGCATTCCGTCTCTCTAAAACGATAGATTTATCTCTCTAAAGTATAGTATATCTCTCTAACTTTAGAGAGATAAGCACCTTATTTTAGAGAGACATTTAGAGAGATGTATCGAATTCACTGTTAGATAGCCCAATGTTATCTCTTTAACTGGCTTTCTCTTTAGAGAGACATATTAGAGAGACGAGCGCAATCTCTCTAATCATGGGCTCCTCTCTTTAAAGTGCGCACATCCCAACCGCACCTTAAGCTGCGGTGAAATAACTCACGATCACCCACCGAAAAGGGACAGGTTTGTTTTGGCAGGTATCATTTGGGGAAACGCCGAATAGCTTCATATACACAACCGCCGCAGCTCCATATGAGGCAAATGAATCAGTAGCGTTTGTCTCAAATCTTAAGTATTTGTTCGACAGAACGGCCCTTGCCGGCTCCTGCTAGACTGGTAGATTCCCAACCGTCCATCCAGGAGCCTCAATGTCGCGCAAGCCCGCCTGCAAGCAAATACTTTCCATCGGCACCACCGTGGTGCTAGGGTTTGCGCTGTTTACGGGATCGCTTGACGGGGCGCCCAAGCTGCTGTCGCCGCAAAGCGATGAGCAAGCGGCGGCTCTGGCCGAAAAACAAAACGAGAGCCCCAGCCGCACCGACGACGAGGCAGACCTGGTTGCCCGGCTCGAATCGGGAACGGCGAGCTCCCCGGACCCTCAAAACGGCCAGGACTCTGGCGATGGCTCCGATTCCGCCGCAACCGACACCGATGACGACGTTTCCGCGGACAGTGCCGCCACCCCCATCGACGAGGTCGAAAACCCCGACCTCAACCGCGCCCGCGGTGTTTATCTCAGCAGCATTCCCGACTACGCCGGCAACCCCTACGTTGCCCTTCGCGCCGACAGCACGCATCCGCTCGGCACGCCGTCGTTCACGCTCGATGAATACGAGCGCGCTACAGAAGAGAGCTGCTTTAAGAAGTTCTCCAAGCTCGACAGCCTGGGCCGCACCCGCAAAGCACTCGCCTGCGTGGGCCCCGAATCACTAGGTCAAGGCGAGCGCGGCGATATCTCGCGTATCCATCCTGCCGGTTGGCACCAGCAGCGCTACGACTTTATTCCGGGCCAGAGCCTCTACAACCGCTGCCACCTTATCGCCTGGTCGCTCTGCGGCGAAAACGCCAACCGCAAAAATCTCCTCACCGGCACGCGCTATCTCAACGAAACGGGCATGCTGCCGTTTGAGGAGCAGATTCTCAACTATATTCGCGATACGGGCAACCATGTGCTCTACCGCGTCACGCCTATGTATAACGAAGAGGAACTTGTCTGCCGTGGCATGCGCCTTGAGGCGCAATCGGTCGAGGACCACGGCAAGACCCTCTGCTTCCACGTATATTGCTACAACCTGCAGCCGCACGTGCAGATCGACTACACCACCGGCCGCAATCAGGCCTCGGGAGACTAGGACCGACCAAGCTGCCCCAAAGCCTAAATGATCCGTTTTCCTCCGTCCCCAAGGAATCAAAAAGAGCCGCCCCGGTTACCCAGGGCGGCCCTTTCGTCAGCACCTACATTGCAGACAAAATCACGCGCTACTTGGCGCGGCCCTCCTCATAGCGCTCGACCAGCTTGGCCTGAACGTCATAAGGCACCTGCTCATAGCCTGCGGGCTTCATGGTAAAGTCACCCGTGCCGCGCGTGATAGAGCGCAGGCGCGTCGAATAATCCGTCAGCTCTGCCAGCGGCGCCTGGGCAATAACCACGGTATCGCCGCGCTCATCGGTCTCCATACCCGTCACGCGACCGCGCGATGCCGAGATGTCGCCCATCACAGCGCCGGCGTAGCTCTCGGGGATGGTCACCGTAATTTCCTCAATGGGCTCCAGCACCACCGGGTCGGCATCGGCACATGCCTTGCGCAGGCCGATGCGAGCTGCCGCGCGGAACGCCATCTCGTTGGAGTCGACGCTGTGATACGAGCCGTCGTACACAGCCACGCGAATGCCCGTGAGCGGGTAGCCGGCAATGATGCCGTCCTTCATGGTCTCCTGGACACCCTTGTCCACGGCGGGGATCAGCGAGCGCGGAATACGGCCGCCCACGACCTCGTCCACAAACTCATAGCCATCGCTCGTGCCGTCGGGCCCAATGAGCGGCTCCACGCGCAGCCAGCAGTCGCCGTACTGACCGGCGCCGCCGGTCTGCTTCTTATGGCGGCCCTGGGCACTTGCCGTACGGCGAATGGTCTCGCGATACGGAATGCGGATCGGCACGCTCTTGGCCACGACTTTGGTGCGATCCTCCAAACGGTTGAGCAGCACCGAAACCTGCGCCTCACCAACGGCGGAGATAATGGTCTGGCCGGTCTCCTCGTCGCGGTCGATGCTCATGGTCGGATCGGCCTTGCAGGCCTTCTCGATAAACGTGTAGAGCTTCTCTTCGTCGCCGCGATTCTCGGCCTCGATGGCAATGCGGTACTGCGAGTTGGGGAACTTAAACGCCGCGGCCTCGACCTTACCGGTAATCGAGAGCGTGTCGCCCGTCTCGGCAGCCAGCTTGGGCGCCACGATGATGTCGCCGGCATAGGCGTGACCGACCTCGGTCATATCGCGGCCGCACATCACATACAGGTGAGCCAGACGGTCGCCCTTGCGGGTACGCGCGTTGATCAGCTCAAGACCCGGCTCAAGCGTACCCGTCAGCACCTTGATAAAGCTGATGCGACCCTGCTGCGGATCGGCCAGGGTCTTAAACACAAACGCCACCGGACGGTCATCGTCGCTCGAGATTTTGAGCGAATCACCGTCGATGAGCGGCATCTCGCCGTAGTCGGTCGGCGCCGGGAAGTACGTCGCGATGTCGTCCATCAGCGAGTTGACGCCCTGCTCCTTAATGCAATCGCCCGCAAAGACCGGCACAAAGATGCGCTCGGCAATCGCCTTCGACAGCAAGCCCTCAAGCTCCTCCTGCGTCAGCGTCTCCTCGCCTTCCAAGTACTTCATCATCAGTTCGTCGTCAGCCTCGGCCACCAGCTCGCACAGATGGTCATGGGCCTCCTCGGCCTGGGCACGATACTCCTCGGGAATCTCTGACTCAACGGCTTCGGTGCCGTTGCAATGGCGCGCCTTCATGCGCACCAGGTCGATGATGCCGTCAAAGTCCTCGCCCTCGCCCCAGGGAAGGGTCACGGCGCCCAGGCGCGTGCCAAAGCGCTCCTGCAGCAGGTCCATCGTGGTCGCAAAGCTGGCCTCGGAGCGCGACAGGCGGTTTACGAACACCGCACGCGCCAGGCGCAGGTCCTCGGCGGCATACCAGAGCTTAACCGTCGTAGGCTGCGGGCCGGCCTCGGCGTCGACCACAAACAGAGCCGTCTCGCAGACGCTCATCGCGGCAAAGGCGTCGCCGATAAAATCGGGGTAGCACGGGGCATCGAGCACATTGATGCGCGCGCCCTTCCAGTCGATCGGCGCGATGGTCGTCGAGATGGAGAATGAACGCTTGACCTCTTCAGGGTCATAGTCGAGCGTAGGCTTGGTGCCGTCGTGGCCGCCCAGGCGGGCGGTCTTGCCGGAAAGGTGGAGCATGGCTTCGGCGAGTGAAGTCTTGCCCACCCCGCCTTGGCCTACGAGCACCACGTTCCTTACGTTACCGGTCTTGGGAGCACCCATGATGACCTCCTTGCAGGGCCGCGCGCATTGCGCGACGCCAACGGGGAGAGTTCGCGGTCGGTGCCATCCCGGGAGCAGCATGGTCGGCAGCCGAGCCGACTCACCCTCCAAATGTCCTATGCCACCACCCTACCCTCACGGGCGACCGTCCATGCACACCTTTCGGCACACGTATGAATACAGGCGGCGAGAGGAAGAGACAAGCTTGTGAGGCGATTATTGAACCCCGTCGATGCAAACAAAAAGCCGCCACAGACCGTAAGACCTGCGGCGGCTTCGCCTCAATTAATAGTTGAGTAAATACCTGAGCCTATCCCTCGATACGGCTCAAGAACTCACGGGCGCGCTGCTCACGCGGATGGTCGATGACCTGCTCGGCAGGACCCTCCTCGACAATGCGGCCGCCATCCATAAAGACCACGCGGTCGGCAACATCGCGCGCAAACTGCATTGCGTGGGTCACAATCACCATCGTCATATTCTGCGCGGCAAGGTCTTTAATGACACGCAGCACCTCGGCCGTCAGCTCGGGATCGAGTGCCGAGGTCGGCTCGTCAAAGAACAGGATCTCCGGATCGAGCGCCAAGGCGCGGGCGATACTCACGCGCTGCTGCTGACCGCCCGAAAGCTCGCACGGTACCTTGTTCTCGTTGCCCGTCAGCCCCATCTGTGTAATAAGCTCGTGTGCACGGGCCTCCGCCTGTTCGCGCGGGCGCTTAAGCACGCGGATCGGCGCGTCGATGATGTTTTTCATCACGGTATAGTGCGGGAACAGGTTGTAGTTCTGAAACACCAGACCAAACCGCGAGCGCGCCTGTTTAGGTACATCGCCCTTTGCATACACCGCGCCCGAGCCCGCATCCGTCGCGACGGCAAGGTCGCCAAACGAGAGCGAGCCACCGTCGAGCGTCTCGAGCAGCGTGGCACACCGCAGCAGCGTGGACTTGCCGCCACCCGAAGGCCCGATAATCGCCACGACCTCGCCACGCTTCACCTCGAGCGAGATATCCTTGAGCACCTCATTGCCGCCAAACGCTTTGCGAGCGCTTTCGATTTTCATCACTGAGTTAGTCATGATAATAGTCCAGCTTCTTTTCGGCGGCGCCCAGCAGCATCTCGACCACAAAGTTAAAGACCCAGTAGATCAGCGCCGCGATCGCAAACGGCACCATGCTCACCTGCGAGGCGACCAGCGCCTTGGCCGTCGAGAACATCTCACCCACGCCAATGGCAAACGCCAGCGACGTGTCCTTGACCAGCGTGATGATCTCGTTGCCCATCGCCGGCAGAATACGCTTGGCGACCTGCGGCATCACGATATACAGAAACGTCTGCATGCGCGAATAGCCCAGCACCTCGGCTGCCTCGTATTGACCGCGCGGAATGGACTGCAGGCCCGAGCGATAGATCTCGGCAAAGTAACCGGCGTAGTTGATGATGAACGCTACGACGCACGCCGTCCACTTGGAATCGGGCGTGAGCGAAATGCCAAACACGTAGTACGGGGCAAAGTAGATGGCAAACATCTGCAGCATGAGCGGCGTGCCGCGCATGACCGAGATATAGATGCGCGCAATCCAGCGAAGCGGCGCGATTTTGCTCATGCGCATAAACGCCACGGGGATTCCCAGCGGAATCGACCCCAGCAGTGTCAGCACAAACAACTGCAAACTGACCAAGAATCCCTGGCCAAGCATCTGCATCATGACCTGAATAGACATTACTTGAGCACCCAATTATCGAAAGATAGACCATAGCTTGAATACTTGTCGCACAGGTCCTTAACCGTGCCGTCCTCGTAGAGCGCCTTGAGCGACTCGGTCACGGCGTCGGCCGACTTGGTGTCGCCCTTCTTAAAGCCGACGGCGTAGTGCTCGCTGGACAGCGGCTCATCAAGCTGCGTATAAGCATCGGGCTTGGCGGCAAGCTGATACTGGGCAATCGAAAGGTCGCAAGCCACGGCATCGACCGCGCCGCTCTCGAGCTGCATAAAGGCCGTGTTGTACTCGCCGATCGTGTCGAGCGTGGCAAACGTCGCCGCCAGATCCTTCTGGTCACCCTCGAGCACATCCTGCGCAGCGGAATCGGTCTGAGTGATCACGGTCTTGCCAGCAAGATCGTCCCAGCTCTTGATGCCCGCATCCTTCTTTACCACCAGCACCTGCTCGTTGAGCATGTACGGCTCGGAGAACGTATAGTCATCCTCACGGCCCTCCATGGTAAAGCCGTTCCAGATGCAGTTGATGGCACCCGAGTTGAGCAGCGTATCCTTGGCGTCCCAGTCGATGGCCTCGTATTTGACCTCCCAGCCCTGCTTATCGGCAACAGCCTTGGCCAGATCGAGATCAAAGCCGGTGTACTCGCCATCGTCGCCCACAAAGCCGTACGGAGGATAGGACTTATCGAAGCCCACCACGAGCTTCTTGGACTCCGCAGCGCCCTTCACATCCTTGGCCGCGGCAGAGCCAGCAGCGGAGCCCTTGCCGGCACCACCGCCGCAACCGACAAGACCAAGGCCAAGCACCGTGGCGAGCGAGCCAGCTAGACCAACAAACTGACGACGAGACATATCGGTATTCATAGTATTCCCCCTTGATGGCACTTTAGTTAGGTAAAGTGAGTCATGTAACGTTCAGAATTATACACTCTACCTTGATAAAGTACAAGGGAGAGATTGCCCGGCGTGGGCGGGGAGCGGCGCGTAATTAAGTTTCCTGCTCTACAGTCCTGCGCAAGACGGAAAGCACATTAAGTGCTTTCCTTTGCGTGCGGAACTCGCGATAAACTTAATTACGCGCCGCTCCCCGCCCACGCCGGGCAAACATCGTTGGACTTATCGCTGACGTGAAATAGGCGCTTGCATATCGTCTGCTAACTTGGCACGGTACAATGCTTTCAGATTTCAATTTGTAAATTAGTGGGGTTAATTCATGGCAGAATCTCGTGCGGAGCGTAAGGCTCGTCGTGCTTTGATCGAGGCGGCTGAGGGGTCGGGGGAGAAAAAATCTTCTAAGAAATCCAAGTCGTCTCTGAATGCGAAGGGTAAGTCGGCTAAGGGCAAGGCTAAGGCCAAGCGTCCCGGCTCTCGTCGGAACGAGGATAAGGCATCTCAGACTCGCTCCAAGCGCTCGCATAAAGATCAGGTTTCGTCTGCGCGTAAGGCTGTGGACCCCAAGTCCCCCTGTTCCATCATGAAAGCTTGCGGTGGGTGTACGGCGCTCAATCGTCCTTATAAGAAGCAGCTCGCCGCCAAGCAGGCCGCCATGGAGGAGCTTTTTGCTGCTCTTTGCGAGCGCGAGGGTATTAGCGTCGACCCCATTCGCGGTATGGGAGTCACCCTGGGCGACCCGGGCAAATATCCTGCGCCGCGTGGCTTTCGTCATAAGGCTGCCACTCCCTTTGCTCCCGGTAAGGAGGGCGCCGTCCGTTGCGGTTTCTTTGAGCGCGGCACGCACAAGATCGTTGCCGTACCCGAATGCCCCGTCGAGGCGCCGGGCGCCCGTCAGATTCTCAACGGCATCGCACGCGAAGCTGAGCGGTTGCATATTCCCGCCTTTAATGAGGACAAGCATCTTGGTTTGCTTCGCTATGCCGTCGTCCGCTGCGGTTGGCGTACCGACCAGGTCATGGTTACGCTCGTGACCGCTCAGCGTGACTTACCGCATGCGCAGGAGTTCTTTGAGGCTGTCGCCGCACTCAATCCGCACATCGTCACCGTCGCCCAAAACATCAACGGACGTCCCGGCAACGCTATCCTCGGCGAGGAAACCCGCATTGTATATGGCGCCGAGTGCATGCGCGACCAGCTGCTCGGCTGCGAGTTCGATATCTCCCCCACCGCGTTCTACCAGACCAACCCGCAGCAGACCGAGCTGCTCTATCAGCTCGCGATTGACGGCATGGACCTGCAGCAGGGCGACGTACTCATGGATGCCTATTGCGGTAGCGGAACTATCGGCCTGTGCGCAGCTAAAGATGCCCAGAACAAGGGTATCGGCATTATGCTGCTCGGCGTTGAGCGCAACCCGGCGGGCATTGCCGACGCACGTCGCAATGCCGAGCTCAACGGCCTCACCCGCAGCGCTTGGTTTATGGCCGACGACGCCACCGACTACATCCTGGATGCCGCCGACAACAACGAACGCGTCGACGTTCTTTCCATCGACCCGCCGCGCGCCGGCTCCACGCCCGAGTTCCTCGAAGCTGCCTGCGCACTTAAGCCGCGCCGCATCACCTATATCAGCTGCAACCCCGTGACCCAAGAGCGCGACCTGCACCAGCTCCTCGACGGAGGCTATCGCCTGCTCAAGATCACGCCAGTCGACATGTTCCCCCATACCGACCACACCGAAACCGTAGCGGTCCTCGAACGCCGCTAACCAACCTCAGTAGATTTTTGGGACAAGAAAGGGGGCGACCCGTCTGGGCCGCCCCCCCCTTCGCTTGGTTTATAAATTCCGCTACATCCCATTGCGCAGATCGCACACGCCGGCTGCCGCCATCTCGCGCAGCAGCGTCTCGCGATCGCGCGTCACGATCAGATCCAACGGGAAGTGAATCTCGTCGAGCATCTTGCGAGCGTAATCGAGCTTACCAATTGCCATGCCAATGTGCGCATCGGTCGAAACGCCAATGCCCACGCCCAGCTCGGCGCAGCGCTCGGCAATCTTGCGGCATACGGCCCAATGCTCAGTGTCGACACCGTGTTCAAGACTATGGTTGTTGATCTCGATAATCTTGTGCTTGGCCTTAGCTGCCAACAGCACCTCGTCGATATCGAACGGCACGCCCGAACGCCCCGTGTGACCCAGCATGAACACCTTGGGGTGCTCCAGGGCATTGATATACATCTCGGTCGTCTGGGCCAGCGTCGCGCCCTCAGCAATCTGCGGATTATGCACGCTTGCAACCAAATAATCCAAATTACGCGTAACCAAATCGAACAGTGAATGCTGACGGCTGTACGAATCGCCGGCGATATCGAGCGTGACAGGAGTGTCCTCGCCAAACAGGCTTCCGTCCAGCGAAACGATATCGGCCTCGGCACCACGCAGCACCAGCACGCCGCTCCAAATGCGCAGCCAGATATCCTGGTTGATAAAGAATTGGTAACTGCGCAGGTCATTGGGGCAAGCCGTAACCATAGAGCTCAGATGGTCGGCAGATCCGAGCACCTGCAGGCCACGCTCTGCCGCCCAGTACACATTCTCCTCAATGGTCGAATATGCATGCGCAGAGAACATCGTATGGGTATGAATGTCACAAGAAAGCAGGTAGGGCATCAGGTCTCCTTATCTGGCACGGCCGTCGCTTATATTCATTGTACGCATAGCCTTTGATAGTCGTAAAACCACTCCATCCCAAAGACACAACGTCCATGACAACGGGGTCCGGCTTAACACCAAACCCCGTTTCACGTAAAACATTGTAGGCAGAGCGCTTTACTTTTAACGATACTCGTCCGCCAACTGTTTCCAAGCGGGTAGCGAATTGACAATCGTTTCGTAACTCACGCAATAGCCCAGGCGGAACCAGCCCGGCATACCAAAGCTGTCCGAGGGAACCGCAAGCAACTCATACTTCTTTGCGCGCTCGCAAAACGCATTCGCATCGGGCTCCAACGCTTTCACCCATAGGTAGAACGCGCCATCCGGCTCAACATAGGTATAGCCGTAGTCTGTCAAAGCATCGGTGAGCGCCGTGCGGTTGCGGGCATAGGCCCCGACATCACTCGGCTCATCGATGCAATCGATGATCACGCGCTGGAAGAGTGCCGGTGCGCATACAAAACCTAGCGTACGGGCAGCACCCGCAACAGCCGGCATCAGACGGGCAGCCTGCGGATTGGTGGTGGGAACCAAGATCCAGCCCACGCGCTCACCAGGCAGCGACAGCGACTTAGAATACGAGTAGCACACAACGGTGTTCTCGTAGATCGAGGGCACCCAAGGCACCTCGGCACCGTACACGATCTCGCGGTACGGCTCATCCGAGATGAGCATAATCGGATTCTCGGGATCGCGCTGAGCGTTGGCCTCGCGCAGAACATTGGCCAGTCGCGTCAGCGTGTTGCGTGTATATACGGCACCAGTCGGATTGTTGGGCGAGTCGATGATGACGGCAGTCGTCTTATCGGTAATCGCCTTGAGCACGTTGTCCACGCTCAGCTGGAACGTATCTTCATCGGCGAGCGCCTCAACACACGTACAGCCGGCCTTCTCAATCCAAACGCGATACTCCGGAAAGTACGGGGCGATAACAATAACCTCGTCGCCCGGATTCGTAACGGCGTTGAGCGCGCAGGTGAGCGAAGCCGCGGCACCCACCGTCATAAAGACGTCTTTGCCCTCATAGCTCGTGCCAAAGCGGCGGTTGAGCGATTCGGCCACAGCGGCACGACATTGCGGCAGGCCCGGTGCGGGCGTGTAGCCGTGCAGCTGGTCGCTCGGCAGCTCCAGGGCCTTCTTAATGGACTCCGCCACAGCAGCGGGTGCCGGAACGCTCGGATTGCCCAGCGAAAAATCGAATACGTTTTCCGCACCGATCTGCGCCTTGCGCTCAAGGCCATAGCTAAAAATCTCACGGATGATGGAGCTTTCCGCACCGCGAGCATACATAGTTTCGTTGATCATCTGTTCCCCTTTCGCATAGGCGCTATTGTACGCTTTAGCCGAGCAAAGTGCCGCAGCAATGTTGATTGGGGACAGACTTAAATGCGTGAAAACGCTCATTTAAGTCTGTCCCCAATCAACAGACGGCCCCATATCGCTCAAATCAGAACCACCCTTAAAAAGGGTGGTTTGCTCTTAGGGTATAACCCACGGGCCCCGGGCTCGCGTCTAAAGGCGCGGGCCCGGACTTCGTCCAGGCCTAGTGCATCTTGACCCGTGGCGCGCCGG
>NZ_JBBNLS010000007.1:0-122267 GCF_040092305.1 Collinsella sp. CLA-ER-H6 | reverse complement strand
TCCGGACTCAGGTTCGACCGGCTCGCCCCGGCGGACCTGGCGCTGGCCATGTCGCACGTGAACTCCGAGCCCCGCGGCGCGCTCGGCTTCTCGACGCCCGCCAGGGCCTTCAGGGCGATGCTCGGGGAGGACGCGGCGGCGCTGCTGGACGCCTACGGCGTGGAGGACGTGGCGCTCGGCGATCTCGACCTGACGCCGGGGCTCATCGAGAGGGCGCGCGCCGAGAGGGGCGATGCCCCGCTGGCCTAGGCTAGAAGGAAAAACGGAATAGACGGACCGACCGTCCGGCTGAGTCTGGGAAGAGGTGCCGGGCGGCGGGCGGAGCATGGCCACCGGACCTATCGAAACACATCTCCACCGTTCCTTCAACTGGGAAAACGGCGCCCCCGGACCCCAGGAGGGGCCGCGGGGGCGTTCAGCTAACTGCGGGAACGGCCTATCCGCTCAAAGTGTTCGGCTGAGATCGGAAATCAACCATTCGCTCCTTGATGCATCCTTGTGCACATTGCCTTCTCGGTTTCGAAACTTTAGAAATAATCGAGTTTCGAAACCGAGAAGGAGTGGATTATGGCTTGGGTAGACCGCAATACGTATCGACTCCACCGTGTTGGAGAGGCTGGCCGAGTACATGATGGACAACTCCGGCAACCTCAACTCGCCCAACAACATCGCCAACGTCCTCGACGCCAACAGGGTTCCCACCAACCACGTCACCGTCGGGCGCTATATCTCGTACCTCCGCGACGCTTTCGCCTTCTATGAGGCGAAGCGCTACGACATCAAGGGGAAGAAGTACATCACTAACCGAAGAGGACTCCTCACCGAATTCCCTTGAGATCGGTCGGCATTATCGAGCGTGGGCGTTCTCGTAGACTTCTTTGATCTCTTCCGGCAAATTGTCGGGAATCAGCGCCTCCAGCCTATCCTCGCTGCCATCTTGAATCGCTTGCTCGTAGTACCAGCATTTGAACTTCAACATGTCCAGGGCACGGTTCATCTTCGCGATCTCCGACTCCATGTGGGCCTTCCGCTCCTCGAACATGGCCTTGCGCTGGGGGTATGTTGATGGACCTTCTGCACACCATTCCATGAACAGACGGATGTCCTTGATCTCCATTCCCGCCTTCTTCAGGCATTCGATGACCCGAAGCGCCTCGAGTTCCGTATCGCCGAATCGGCGAATGCCGGACGTCCGCTCCAGCCCCGGGAACAATCCCTGCTTGTCGTAATACCGCAGCGTTGAGGCGGGCAAGCCGAACATTTCCGCCACCTGTCCGATTGTGTACATGGCCCCTCCGAATAAATCTCGAATACATTCCTTGACCTAAAGTCAGGTTTAGGTATTACCTTCATTCTCGTCAATACAAATCGGTAGCGCAAGGGGTGGTCCGTAATGGGCAAAACGGTTTTCGCCGGCGGCGTGAACGGCGTGGGCGAAATCGCCGGGCATCCCGCTCTTGACCGGGCGCGACGAATGGGCATGGGAGTCTAGGCGCGGCTTAGTTGCGCGGAAGCAGTTTTGCACTCAAAACCATCGACAGGAGGAATCAAACATGACGATTAAGCAGACGGCGGGCAGGGATGCCCTGGGGGACTTTGCCCCCAAATTTGCACAGCTCAATGACGATGTGCTGTTCGGCGAGGTGTGGAGCCGAGAAGACGGGCTTTCCCTTCGAGACCGCAGCGTGGTGACGGTGGTGGCCCTGATGGCGCAGGGACTGACGGACTCTTCGTTCCAATACCATCTGATGTCCGCAAGGAACAATGGCGTGACTAGGACGGAGATAGCGGAAATCCTTACGCACGCGGCGTTTTATGCGGGATGGCCCAAGGCATGGGCGGCCTTCCGCATGGCGAAGGAGGTCTGGGCGGACGAGGGCGACGGCACCGACGCAAAGGCCCGACACCAAAACGAGATGGCTTTTCCCATCGGTGCCCCCAACGACGCATTTGCGAAGTACTTTATCGGGCAAAGCTACCTCGCGCCCCTTTCCACCGAGCAGGTCGGCGTCTACAACGTGACGTTCGAGCCCGGCTGCCGCAACAACTGGCACGTCCATCACGCCAAAAGCGGTGGCGGACAGATCCTCGTCTGCGTGGCCGGTCGAGGGTTTTACCAGGAATGGGGCAAATCGGCACAGGAACTGCGCCCTGGCGACGTGGTCAACATCGCCCCGGGTGTGAAACATTGGCACGGTGCGGCGCCCGACAGCTGGTTCTCCCATCTCGCAGTGGAGGTTCCGGGCGAGGAGGCCTCCAACGAGTGGTTGGAGCCCGTGGACGACGAGCAATACCTTAAAGCGACTGACAAGGAGGCTTAGGCATGGAGCAGTTGAAACTGACGCGGGAATGGGACAAGGTGTTCCCCAAAAACGACAAGGTTGAGCACAGCAAGGCGACCTTCCACAACCGCTACGGCATCACGCTGGCTGCCGACGTGTACGTGCCTAAGAACGCGGAAGGCAAGCTGCCCGCCATCGCCGTCAGCGGCCCGTTTGGCGCGGTGAAGGAGCAGTCCTCCGGTCTGTACGCGCAGAAAATGGCGGAGCTGGGCTTTTTCGCAATTGCCTTTGACCCGTCCTATACCGGCGAGAGCGGCGGTACGCCCCGCTATGTGGCATCCCCGGACATCAACACCGAGGACTTCTGCGCAGCGGTGGATTTCCTCTCCGTGCAGGAAAGCGTTGACCCGGAGCGTATCGGCATTATCGGTATCTGCGGTTGGGGCGGCATGGCAGTCAATGCGGCGGCCATCGACACCCGTATCAAAGCTACCGCGGCTATGACCATGTACGATATGACCCGCGTGACCGCAAACGGCTATTTTGACGCCGAGGATTCCGAGCAGGCGCGCTTTGAAAAGCGGAAAGCGTTGAACGTGCAGCGCACCGAGGACTATAAAAACGACGGCTATGCGCTGGCGGGCGGCGTGGTCGATCCGCTACCGGAGGACGCGCCGCAGTTTGTAGCGGACTATTACGCCTACTACAAAACTCCGCGAGGCTACCATCCCCGCAGCCTGAACTCCAACGGTGGTTGGAATGTGACGTCCTCGCTGCCGTTCCTGAATATGCCGATTTTGCAATACAGCAGCGAAATTCGCTCTGCGGTATTGCTGGTGCATGGCGAGAAAGCACACTCCCGCTATTTCAGCGAAACCGCGTACACCAAGCTGACGGGGGACAACAAGGAATTGCTCATTATCCCCGGTGCCAGCCACACCGACCTCTACGATCAGATGGACGTCATTCCGTTTGGAAAGCTGAAAGCGTTCTTTGAGGAGTATTTGAAATAAGACGCACCTTGCTTTTTACTTATTAACGGTCATGCATTTAGCGAGGACGGTTTGCGGCAAGACGCCTCGCCGCGCTACTAGTCGTCGGCCCGCGCCGCCGAGAACAAGGCACCCAAGTCTGCCTGGATCGCCTCTGCCTTGCTTCCAAGCTGCAGCGGAGCCGAATCGCCCGAGATGTTCACGCTCAGCAGGTGCGCATCCGGCAGCTTTGCGGTCATGCTCCAGAACGGGAGTGTAATGATGCCGGGGGTCATCTCGCCCACGCCGAGCTCCAGCAACAGCACGCGGCTACTACCGCGCTCGCGCACGAAGCGCTCGTATCGTTCGAGACTCTCGCGCCATACCGTGCCCAGCAAAAACGTGTCGTCTCGCACCCACGGCACAAGCTGCCAGCCGCAGTGCGGGCATCGGGGGACATCATCGCTGCGGATCTCGAAGCCCGCACTGCCCACGTGGTTGTAATGATTGGCGTGAAGGCGGCCGTTGGAAAGAAACTCATTTCCGTGGGGAAGAAACTTCTCGGTGAGTAAAGCTCATCGGAGCGGGGATAGAGCTTTGTCTGCGGGGTACGAAATGCTGGCTAGCGGTTGCGACGCCTTGTTGCGGAAATGCCAACTGCTGCAATTACGCCACCGGCAACACTCAGGGCGGCTGCCATCGCACCGTTGTCGCCCGTCGCGGGCAAGGTGGTCCCGGCTGGTTTAACCGCCGCTACTGCCTTAGTGGAAACGGGATTTGCCGCGGGCTTGTCTGCCTTGGGCTGCGGTGTGGGCTCGGGCTTGGTTTCCGGTTCGGGTTTGACCTCTGGGCTCGGTTTAACACTTGGATCGGGTTTGGAACCGCTCGTATCGGTTGCAATCAAGTGCACGTCGCTGTCGAAGACGTAGCGGATGTAGTAATCGTGCCGCGTTTCGTGCATTATCCCCTGCCCGCTGTCGAAGTCACGGTCAACGTGTGTGCTAAGGTGAGTTGAGCTGATGAGGTTCAGCCTGTAAGGGATTTGGTCGTCGGCGTAGCCGCCTGTAAAGACTGCGGTTGCTCTAACGTGATTGTCGATCATGGTCAGGGCAATAGAGACGCTGGCCTCTTTGGGGTTCTCGGTTTTTATAAGGCCTTCGGTATCGGTGTCAATCTTGAAGAGAAGGACGGTGTCGTTAAGCCCGTAGATGAAGTCTTCGGGTTTGTCGGGGAAATCGTATACAAACGCCTCATTCTGGACCAACATGAAGGCAGGAGGGAGCTCCAGGTCATAGTTATGGTCGACAACGGTGGTAGCTGTGAGGCTGCCTTCCGCGTTGGCTTCGTCGCAGGTAATGGGTGCTGCGACATCGGTTTCGGGCATTTCTGTCGCCAGTGCTGCGCAGGGTAGCAAAAGCAGTCCTGCCACAAGAATGCTTACTCCGAAGGCGGCGATTCTGGCGTCTGCATGACGCTTGACGTCGCGGATAGACAGGCCAGTCCGTTTGTTATGGGTCTGCGGTGCAACATGCTGTCCATACATAAGACGCTCCTTGTTCGTAGGCCGGTTTCCGCGGATCTATATTGCGCCTGGCCGATGCGGCTAGGCTCTTTCACGCGAACGCTTATGCGAGCAGGGAGAAAGCTCAAGCTAATTTTCTCACAGTCGATACTTTGCGAGCAACGATTTGCTGTTCAATTCTCGGAGAGAGAATCAAGGTGGCCGAGGAGTTATCAGGCAATGAGATTGTGTCTAGAGAACACGAACGAGAGATGCGATCTACAGACGACTGAATAGCTCCATCCGTTTTGGTTACAACGAAATGTATGCCGCGCGCCTGCGGCATGAAGAAGGGAGATTCTTATGAATATCGTTGTATTGAGCGGTAGCCCGCGCAAGGGCGCCAATACCGACACCATGGTCGAGGCGTTTGCTGAGACCGCGCGTGAGGGTGGCCATACGGTCGAGGTCATCCGCGTTGCCAGTAAGAAAATCGCTGGTTGTCTGGGGTGTCAGTATTGCTTCGCCCACGAGGGCACTTGCGTGCAGAAGGATGACATGGCCAACGTGATCGAGTCGCTGAAAGACGCCGACATGGTTGTCTTCGCTTCGCCTATCTACTGGTTTGATATCACTGCGCAGGAGAAAGCCGCCATTGACCGCCTGTACGCCTTCGGTGCCACGGGTTTCCCGTTCACCAAGACGGCCCTTTTGCTCGATAGCCACAGCGAGGGCGTCTATGATGCGGCGATCGCTATGTACAAGTCAACCTGCGCGTACTGCAAATGGGAGGACCAGGGCATTGTCACCGTTAGCGGTATGACCGAGCGCGACAGCATGGCATCGTCGCCCAAGTTGGAAGAGGTGCGAGAGCTCGCTCGCAAGCTGGCCTAAGGGCAAGAAGAACACATGGCAATCGGTTGTATCGCGAGTATATGAATAGGGGTGTATTCCCTCAAGTACCGTATAGAACAATTTTTAAACGCAGAAAAATAACTGAAAACAAATTAATCCGCGTTAAAATATTGTTAAACAGAAATTCATGAGGGAAGGTTGCGTATGCGTCGCAAGGCAGACGAGCTCCTTAGGGAATGGCGAGACAAGGCTGATAGAAAACCTTTGCTGGTCAAAGGCGTGCGCCAGTGTGGCAAGACCTATCTGCTCAGAACGTACGCCCAGGATCTTTTCGAATCGGTTGTCTACGTTAATCTTGAGAACGACCGGTCGGCACGAGCAGATTTTTCGGGCGGTCTTGACCCTCATTCGATCGTACGCGCGATCGAGGCTCGTACGGGACAGCGTATCGTGCCTGGCAAAACCTTACTGTTCATTGACGAGATCCAGGCATGCGAGGAAGCGCTCACTTCCCTTAAATACTTTTGCGAAGATGCTCCCGAGTATTACGTTGCGGCTGCTGGGTCGCTTCTTGGGGTTGCCATTAACCATCAGTCGTATTCGTTCCCCGTTGGAAAGACCGACTTGATTGAGATGACTCCGCTCGATTTCGAGGAGTTTCTCTGGGCGATGGGGCACGATCAGCTGGTCGACGAGATACGCTCGTCATTCGAGTCAATGGGACCTCTTGCGCCAAGCCTTCATGAAAAGGCGCTTGGGCTCTATCGACAGTATCTTGTTGTTGGCGGAATGCCCGAGGCGGTCCAAACGTACATCGATGATCAGTCAATCATTGATGTGGCCGAAAAGCATCGGATTATTCTCGACGGATATTCCGCCGACACCAATAAATATGCTGATGAACGCTTGAGCGCAAAGACGCGTGCGTGCTTCGATTCCATTCCACAGCAGCTTGCCAAAGAGAATCGTAAATTTCAATACAAGGTAGTGCGAGCGGGGGGCAATGCGTCTCTCTTTGGAAATGCTCTCGACTGGCTTGTATTGTCGGGTACGGTGGCGCGCTGCAGCCTAGTCGGGCAGATCGAAAGCCCGTTAGAGGCCTTCGTTAACCCTTCTGCTTTTAAAATCTATCAGGCGGATACGGGGCTGCTCGTCTCCAAGGCCGGCGCTCAACGCGCCGATATTCTTGCCGGCATCGGCGGCACATTCATGGGTGCACTTACCGAAAACTACGTTGCCCAACAGCTTTCAGCCATGGGCTATCCGCTGCATTATTGGGCGCGAGATAATCGTGCGGAAATCGACTTTGTAGTAGAGAAGCAGGGATGCTTGTCTGCGATTGAAGTCAAGGCGGGGGAGAACACAAGATCTCGAAGCCTGTCCTCACTTAAAAAGACCCATCCGGGCGTGCGCCTTATCAGGCTATCGACTAAGCCCTTTGGAATGAATGATGGACTTATGTCTGTTCCACTTTATGCGGCATTTTGTCTATAGGGATGATGCTGCTGTAATGCATGGGGCCCGGAGCGCGGCATTTACTGCGCTCCGGGCCCCGTTGGTTTGTGGCTTGGACCAGTTCGACTGCTGTCGTCCTAGTCAAACAGGCTCGGCATGTCGTTTTCTTTCATAAGGGCACCGGCGGAGGGGAGGCTCTGCGCGGTGAACTTCTCGGCCGAGACGCCGGCGCCAAGGATCTCCTCGGTCGTGCCGACGGTGGTGACCGAGCGACCCTTCTTGGCTGTAAAGGCCTGGACGCCCTGCGTGTTGGTGGTCGTCTTGGTCTTGAGCAGCGACGTGTTGAAGTTCATCAAACGATAGTCGCTCGAGACCAGCGCGATGTCACGATCTGTGTTGAGCACCTGGGCATACAGCAGCTTGCTGCCACCGTAGATGGCGTTCTTGAGGCGTTTGCGGTTGGTCTTGGTGACGTATCCAGAAAGTGCGACGCGCACCACGCGGCCGTTCTCAAAGACAAACAGCACGTCGGCCTTGTAGTCCTCGGGGTCGATGACCCAGATGACACTCTCGTCGGGTTCCATCTCAAGATCGGTCGGCAGGTACGAGCCCAGCTGGGCCGACTTGGTGTCCTCAAAAGCCGCAACCTTGCACTTGTACACCTGGCTCTTGTTGGTAAAGACCAGCAGCTCGTGGGTGTTGGAGGATGGGAACTCGATAAAGGGCTTATCGCCGTCCTTGTACTTGAGCGTGGTGGCCTTCTTGAGTACGCGGTCCGTCATCTTCTTAAGGTAGCCATCGCGCGAGAGCATGATGGTGACCGGGTACTCCTCGACCTCGGGCTCCAGGCTTACCTCGATGACCTCATGGGGCTCAATCCTGCCCGTGCGGCGCGGCATCACATATTTCTTGTTGACTGCTGCCAGCTCATCGCTGATGACCTTCTTGATGTTGTCTTCGCTCGAGAGAATCTCCTCAAGCTCGGCAATCTCACCCTCGAGCTTGGCGATGTCCTTGGTGCGGTTGAGGATGTACTCCTCGTTGATGTTGCGGAGCTTAAGTTCGGCAACAAACTCGGCCTGGGTCTCGTCGATGTCGAAACCCTTCATAAGGTTGGGCACGACTTCGGCTTCGAGCTTGGTGCCGCGGATGATGGCGATGGCCTTGTCGATGTCGAGCAAGATCGCCTCGAGGCCGTGCAGCAGGTGCAGGCGCTCGGACTTCTTGCCCAGGTCATAGTTAATGCGGCGACGTGTGGACTCAATACGCCACTTGACCCACTCGTGCAGGATCTGGCGCACGCCCATTACACGGGGATAGCCATCGACGAGCACGTTGAAGTTGCACGAGAACGAATCCTGTAGCGTGGTCGAGCGATAGAGCTTGGCCATGAGCTTGTCGGGGTCGACGCCGCGCTTAAGGTCGATGGCGATGCGCAGACCCGAAAGGTCGGTTTCGTCGCGGATGTCGGCGATCTCCTTGACCTTGCCTTCCTTGGAGAGCTTGACGATGCGTTCGATGATGACATCGGTCTTGGTGGTGTAGGGGATCTCGTAGACCTCGATAATGCGCTCTTCGGGAATCCAACGCCAGCGGGAGCGGATCTGGAAGCTGCCCAGGCCGGTCTCAATAATCTTCTCCATCTCCTCGCGGCGGTAGATGATCTCGCCGCCGGTCGAGAAGTCGGGCATGGGCATGTACTCGAGCAGGTCGCAGTCGGGATCCTGCAGGTAGTGCATCGTGGCGGTGCAGACCTCGTTGAGGTTGAAGCCGCAGATGTCGGACGCCATGGCGACGCCGATGCCCTTGTTGGCCGAGACAAGGATGTTGGGGAACGTGGTGGGCAGCAAACGCGGCTCCTTCATGGCGCCGTCGTAGCTGTCGACAAAGTCGACCGGGTCCTTGTCAATGTCCTTGAAGATCTCGGCGCTGATGGGGGAGAGCTTGGCCTCGGTGTAACGCGAGGCGGCGTAGCTCAGGTCGCCCGAATAGTATTTGCCAAAGTTGCCCTTCGACTCCACGAAGGGGGCAAGCAGCGCCTCGTTGCCGGTGGCCAGACGCACCATCGTCTCGTAGATCGCGGCGTCGCCGTGCGGGTTGAGCTTCATGGTCTGGCCCACGATGTTGGCGCTTTTTTGGCGCTCGCCCTTGAGCAGACCCATCTTGTACATGGTGTAGAGCAGCTTGCGATGCGAGGGCTTAAAGCCGTCAATCTCGGGGAACGCACGCGAGACGTTGACGCTCATGGCGTAGGGCATGTAGTTGACTTCGAGCGTCTGCGTGATCGGCTGATCGGTGACCTCGGAGTGCAGGCCGATGACGTTCTCGGCGTTGACCTGCTTTTTCTTGGGCTGGTTCTTCGTCTTCTTCTTTGCCACGATTTCCTCTTGAACTTCTTATGGGCCGTCGTTATCGATTTGCTGCTACTGCAGGTCCAGCTGGTCCAGATATTCCTTGCCGTGCTCGGAGATATGGCGCTTGCGGCCTGCCTCGTCGTTGCCCAGCAAAAGGTTGAACATGGTTTCCATCTTGGTGACGTCCTCGGGCTCCACCTTGATCAGGCGACGCGTCTCGGGGTTCATGGTGGTGAGCCACATCATGTCCGGATCGTTTTCACCAAGACCCTTGGAGCGGTTGATCGAGCACTTCTGGTCGCCGATCTCTTTGAGGATGCCGTTCTTCTCGAGCTCGGTGTAGGCAAAGTAGGTCTTCTCTTTGCAGTTGATCTCGTAGAGCGGCGACTCGGCGATATACACGTAACCCTCGTCGATAAGCGTGGGCACCAGGCGATAGAGCATGGTGAGCACGAGCGTGCGGATGTGATAACCGTCGACGTCGGCATCCGTACAGATGATGACTTTGTTCCAGTTGAGGTTGTCCAGGTCAAAGGCGCCGAGGTTCTTGATGCGCTTGTCTTTGATCTCCACGCCGCAGCCCAGCACGCGCATGAGGTCCATGATGATGTCGGACTTAAAGATGCGCGGGTAGTCCTCCTTCAGGCAGTTGAGGATCTTGCCACGGACGGGCATAACGCCCTGGAACTCGGCATCGCGCGACGTGCGGATGGCGCCTGCTGCCGAGTCACCCTCTACGATGTAGATCTCGCGGCGGCTCTTGTCCTTGGAGCGGCAGTCGATGAACTTCTGCACGCGGTTGGCCATGTCGGTCTTCTGCTGCAGGTTGGTTTTGATGCTCTGGCGCGTCTTCTCGGCGTTCTCGCGCGAACGCTTGTTGATGAGCACCTGCTCCATGATCTTGTTGGCAGCGTCTTTGTTCTCGATCAGATAGGTCGAGAGGCGCTCCTTAAAGAATGCCGTCATGGCCTGCTGGATAAAGCGGTTATTGATGGCCTTCTTGGTCTGGTTCTCGTAGGACGTTTGGGTGGAGAAGCAGTTGGTCACCAGCACCAGACAGTCCTGGACGTCCTGCCACTTAATGCCGCTCTCGTTTTTGTTGTACTTGCCCTGTTGCTTGATGTAGGCATCGATGGCGCTGGTGAGGGCGCTGCGGGCAGCCTTCTCGGGCGAGCCGCCGTTCTCGAGCCAGGAGGAGTTGTGGTAGTACTCCTGCATCGTGAAGGTGCGCGAGAAGCACATGCACGCGGTGATCTTTACGTTGTAATCGGGCAGGTCCTCGCGATCGCGACCGCGACGGTCGGCCTCGATAAAGAAGGGCTCGGTGAGGTAGTCGGTACCGACCTTCTCGAGCACATAGTCCTCGATGCCCTTGGGATAGCAGAAGTCCTCTTCGGAGAACTCGCCGTCGTCGCCCTCGATACGCAGGCGGAAGGTCACGTTGGCGTTGACCACGGCCTGGCGGCGCATGGTCTCGCGATACCACTCGTGGGGGATGCTGATCGAGGTAAAGACCTCAAGATCGGGGCGCCACTTGATGGTGGTGCCGGTACGGTCCTCATTGCTGGGCTCAATCTCGAGTGCCTTCTTCTTGGCGCCGACAACCTTGCCCTTCTTAAAGTGCAGGGAGTATTTGTTGCCGTCGCGCCAAACCGTGACATCCATGTACTCGGAGGCATACTGGGTCGCGCACGAACCCAAGCCGTTGGTACCGAGCGAGAAGTCGTAGTCGCCGCCCTGGTTGTTATTGTATTTGCCGCCGGCGTAGAGCTCGCAAAAGACGAGCTCCCAGTTAAAGCGCTTCTCGGAAGGGTTCCAGTCGAGCGGGCAGCCGCGGCCGTTGTCCTCTACCTGAATGGAGCCATCGCGAAAGGCGGTAAGGGTGATGAGCTTGCCGTAGCCCTGGCGCGCCTCGTCAACGGCGTTGGACAGGATCTCGAAGGCAGCGTGTGCACAGCCATCGAGTCCGTCCGAGCCAAAGATGACGGCGGGGCGCAGACGTACGCGTTCCTCGTCCTTGAGCTGGCGGATACTGTCGTTACCATAGTTTGCGGTGTTTTTTGCCATACTCGCTTTCTCGGTGCTCCTTTGCTGCGTTTTAGTCATATAGATAGTCAAGGTAGCATAGCCCAGCCCACAGACGATTCCAACCAACACGAAATCCATCGAACAATCGTTCGGAGTTCGATGGAGATTCGTTTACTCGGACAAAACCGAGTCGGTTCTGTCCGAGTAAGTTTGAATAGTGAACCGAAGTTGTAATGTCCGCATGGTGATGACAGACATGGTTTCCATAATGACAGATATAGTTGACATTGTCTGATATATGCAATATATTTCTGTCATGTTGCAACGGATATCTGTCCATTACTACGAAAGGAACTCCATGCCGGGCAAAAGGAACCTACGCATGAAGGCGGCGCGCGCGGCGGTTGGCCTTTCGCAAGCTGGCTTGGCCGAGGCCGTGGGCGTTACGCGCCAGACCATCGGCCTTATCGAGGCGGGCGGCTACAACCCCACGCTCAACTTGTGTGTGGCAATCTGTAAAGCGCTGCGCGTTACGTTGAACGACTTGTTTTGGGAAGACAAAATCGATGCCGGCCCTAACGCTCTTTAGGAGTCCACTATGAAATTTGAAGATTTAAAACTCGTGCAAAAGTGGCGTGAATATGCCGGCCCAAAGGATGAGCGCCTGGAAGCTGAGAGCGCAAAAATCTACAAGATTGGTTTCGTGCTGCTTTCGTTTGGCATGTTGATGATCTTTTTCTACCAGTTTATAGCTCGACAGGTTGCGTGGGTTCACAGCGACGCCAGTGAAATGCCGCATGGCTTTGCAACGCCGTTCGAGGCAGCCATGTATTTGTGGCTCGTTCTCGTGATGTTGATTTGCGCAGGACTGCAAACGCGGAAGGGCTATGTCGATACCAATCGTTTTGGGCAAACCGAGCATCTTCCTGTTGGATAATTCCTGCTTGTCAGCTGCCTTAGCGGCACCGCGTTCGCGCTTGTTATTGCTGCAATGCGCTGTATCGCTGAGGCACAGATCGTACCGCTCGAAAGCGTCTTTTGGTTGGCGAACCTGGCCACGGGCGTGTTCTGCGGTGCGACGATTTTCGCGGCCACGTTTGCCGTCCTGTGCGCAACGTTTTTCACGGCGAAAAAGCGTCGCGCCAAGCTCGAGGCAGAACTCGACTCCTCTGACGATATCTAATGCGTAATGGGCTGGCTCTGGGTATCCAGAACCAGCCCATTTGATGTTCGATGAGCCGAGTCGACGTCTCTCACAAAAGTAACTAGGAGCTAGCGAGGCCTATCCGAATTGACCTCATTGGCGGTGTCGGTTTCGAGCACAGTGCGGCGGGCGCTGTAGGCGATGAGGCCGGCGCCTGCCGCGGCGAGTGCTGCAGCGGCTGCCGTAAGGGGAGCGTTGACATCGCCCGTGCCCGCAAGCGCGCCCGCTTTTCCGGAGCGCTTGTTATTGCCGTGGTCCTTGCCACTGCCGGAGCTGCTTCCGCCGGAGCCGCCGCTCTCGTCAGTACCGCCGCCACTCGAGCCGCCATCGCCGTCTGCTGTCATCGGGGCGTCGTGAAGTCCTGTCGTATCCGCGCTGCCGCATACGCCGACCTGAACTTCTGAGCGCTCGCATGCCGCGTCAGGCACATGAAGCTCATGCAGTACGGCACCCAGCGCCGAGTTTGCGCCCGGTCGAATTTCCTCGAGCGTTACGGGATCGAGCGCTACCAGGTCACGCGCCTTCGCATACAGCGTGACGCGTTTGCCCACTTCGTCGCCCCAACTCTTGGGGATGGCGAAGCTCATGCGGAACTGTGCCGTGCAACCCGGTGCCAGCACGGCGTTGCCGTTGTCGGCTACCAGCGGGTGCGTTGCAAAACGCGCGCCCAGCGTCTCGAGCGCGTATTTCACGCGTGCCATATCGTTGTCCGAAGCGTCCTCGGCAAGCTCTGGATCAAAGATCGAAGCCATGCGTGCGTTCGCGCCGAACCCGATGGATGCGCTGGAAAACGGCTGGCTGGAGCCCTCTCGGTACAGATCGATCGTGCCGGCGGTCAGCAAGGTGTTGCCGTCGTTTCGCACCGTGACCATGAAGGATTCGCCTGCTGCTCCGGGCACCACTGCGCCCGAGGTAGCGACCGCGCCCGTCGGAGTGGCACACGCCACCAAGGGCACTTCGATGCCGTGCAGCTCTGCCTCGCTCTTCTCCGCGCTCACAATGTGCGTGGCGAGCGCGGAGAGCATGCCTCCCGACGTCAAAAATGTCGTTATCTGATCGACGGGATGGTCCAGCTCGCACATCACGAACGGCTCCGTGAACAGATCGCCTGCCAAGGTGCTGGCGAAGATGCGGAAGTGCTTGCCCATCACTGCTGCCGGGTTGCCTTCTTCGTCGTAGGTTTGCCCCACCTTGCCATCGGTGTTCTCTACATAGAGCACGCACCTGCCGTTGTTGCTTACGCTAAACGATGCCGGGCCACAGCCTGCGGCACCCACGGGCTGCGTTGCAAATGCCGATGCTCCTCGCGTCCAAGTAATATGCTGCAGTTGCTCGTTGACGGTTGCCAAAAAGCCCGAATGTTGTGGCCACGGCACCGCGTGGGGTACTGTGGCATCTGGTGGCATAACGCCCCAACCCGCGATGGACTGGCCGATCACGGCATACGATGCGCAGCCACAACCGTTTGCAGTTTCGTATGCAACGGGCACCACCATTTTGCCGTTGATATTCTCGGGTACGCCCAGCTCGATGCTCGATGGCGCTTGCGGAAAGCGGAGGACCTGACGGAACGTGAGGCTGTCGCCCAAATCATCCGACCACAGGGTGAAGCACTCCAGCGCGACCTCTGCCTCGGTGCCCAACGCCTTTTCTGCGGTGGTTCCGCGGCGGTGGAGGTAGGCGCCCGACAGACGTCCGTCGACCAGCGTCTTGCCCACCGTGATACGCGGGCACTGCAGGCAATGGTAGCCATCCTCTTGCAGACGGCCGCGCGAGATGCTGCGCCATGACGTGTGCGATATCACGCGAACTTCGTTATTGCTTATGCGCAGGCGCACAACGGACAGTATGCCGGCTGTGCTTGCCGTATCGAAAAGGGTGTTGTCGCCGGCGGGACGTTCGCCCGAGACCAGCAGCACGTAGGCGTCCTGGTTTCCTCTTCCGTCCGTATATTCCACCACGTCGAAGTCGTAATCGTATGTGCCGTCGCGCTCCACGTCGCCCTCGCCAAACCCAAGGGGAAAGTCCACAGGCGTGGGAGCGGACCACGTGCCGTTCGTCTTTGTATGTACCACCAGGCGCGAGCGGCCATTGTCGCCGTAGCGCACCGAGGCGATACGGAACAGGCATTCTACGCCGGCGATCATTGCCAGCTTCATGTGAGCTTCGCTGAGCACGCCGGAAAACAGCACGTTGTCGCTCGAGGGCTTGATGCCGCCACGCTCGTCCTCCGATACACCAGCAGAATTGGCGTTGGGGTCCGCAACAGCGTTCGTCGCCTGCCCGATATAGATGTACTCATACATCGGCGCGGCGTTTTCGTCGTTCCCTATCAGTGCGTGGACGAAATGCTCGATCTGTCCCGTGTCGTCGCTTTCAGCATCCGCCTCGAGCTCAATGCGCGTGACCGCTTGATCCCAATCGCGCACGACAGGCGCGACGTTTACGGCGGTGGCCTTAACCTCGGCGCGTGCGAGTAGCTCGGCGTTGGTGACGATGGTGGCCGATGCGATAAATTGCGGCACGCCGCCCGCCTCGATGTTGCCGGGCGTGCCGAAGCGGGCATCCAACGTGTAAGGCGTATCTCCACCCAATGCGAGCTCAGAGCGCTGGAGCACATACTGGTTGCCATTGTTCACCGACATATTCCACGAATCGAGGAGTGTGGGCCACGACCCCGACCAAGCCTTGGTGGTCCACTTGAACATTACGAACTGGAGTATCACATCGACATCGACGTCTGCACCTACGCGCAGTCGCGGAAGCTGGTGTCCATCTGCCTTCTCGTACCCAATGAACAGCGTGAGGGATGCGGCGCCGCGCGCGGCAGACGAAGCGACGCCTGCAACGCCGGCGCCAAAGGTGACGGCAAGCCCGATCTGGATGGTGAACGAGCCCGAGGTGTTTGAATAGTCGAGCGAAATGTTTTTAAAAAACGCCGCGCCGCTGCCGTGCGTGTGGGCACCCACGGCGAGCGCCAGCTTCGCCAGCACCCAGGGGTTGACGTTTAGGAAAAACGGCACCGGTCCTAGGGTAAACTGCTCGGTCCAATTGAGGTCGGTTCTTACTTGAAAGAGTGCCTTAATATTGCCGTATGCGGGGTCATTGTTGTTGCCCCAGGTTTTGCCCACCCAATCGTAGGCGAGCGAGCCGTACAGCTGTGTGGCGATATCCATCGTAAACAGCAGCGTGCAGTGGTGACGAAGCAGCTTGGTGTTTCTTGGATCGGTGCCCGAACCGGCACTCATACTTTTGTACTGATTCCACTTCCCCTCCATCTCGTCGAGGTAGCGGTTTGCCTGCTTGGCGCCCGACTCACGCGGCGATTTCTTCCAGTATTCCGGATCCGGATTGCCCGAATCGTTCATGTAGCCGACCGGTTTGTATCCTCCGCCAAACAGCACGTATCCGGCAAACGAGAAATCGAACAAAATGGGGAACGAGGGCATCCAGCACGTGAACTTATTGCCGCCGATGCCGGGAAACGCCGCCGGAAAATCAAACGGAGTGATCTCTTGGTCCATGGTGGTGGGAATGATGGTGGTCGAGCCCGATTCCGCCTTTGCGGCCGGCGCGGTGACAACGGCCATGGGGGAGGAGAGCGTGTAGGTTTTGTCCTGATAGTCGAGGACGAAGCGCAGCTTGCACCCTTCTTCCAGAAGGCCCGATGTTGTATCGAGGAACTTGTCTTCGAGCGTGAACGTCGCCAGATTATCCGCGCCCGATGCGCTGGCCTTGATCTGGCCGATCTGCGTGACGGTTTCGGATGAGCTGCCCGCGGCAGGCGTCACTTTGTTGATGCGCAGCGTTGCCTGTCCACCCTGTGGCAGATGTGCCTGCACGGTAAAGGCATGCGTATCGGGCTGCTCGTTTGCCGTGTCGTCCTTCGGCATTGCCATAAACGTGGCGTCGGCGTACTGGATGTCCCATTCGTCGAATGTGAGCTGGCGAAAGTACGGATCGCTGTCGGAAAGCGGACGCGTGGGCGCGGTTATGGCGGTGCCGCCCTGGATACGCGCAAGGGGAATCTCGACATCACGGTAGCCCGCCATGCTAATGGAAATGCCGCCGTTAAAGTCGTACGCGTCGAGAAGCGTTACCTCGTCCACGTAGCCTTCCGAAAGAGGGGCGATCTCAAAGATGGCCGTGCCTTCGTCATCGGTCGTGGCGGTGAGCTGCTTGCCTGCGGCATAGCGCGATGTGAGCGTGACCTGGGCACCCGTGATGGGCGTATTCTTGTTGGCGACGTCGACCACGACCGCACCGAACATGGTGCGCGAGAGAACGAGCACCCTGAAGGGGTCTTTTTCATCGGCATAGGCTTCGGTGGGCGCGAACGGCAATATGAAGGCGTTTGCGCTTCCTGGCACGCGCGGCAACATAATGCTCGCTAGCGAGGACGCTCCGGCAACAAGTAGCGAACGGCGATCAAGCATCTTTGGCTCCCATCCCGCAGGTATCGGTGGAAATAATCCAATTTTGCGAGAAGTCGCCCCGTGGCGGTAGTGCCGTTCAAGGGTCAAAATGTCCAAATTGATTGAGCGAAGCGCCGGGGTTCCGGAACGCGTTCGATGCGCCTGGCAGCCCGGTCGCTAACGCAACATATGCGCGACTAGCTCGGCGCGTGTGCCGATGCCAAGCTTTGCGTATACGCCGGATAGGCGGTTTTTGACGGTGCCCGAGGATACTCCCATATGGCGTGCGATTTCGGCGTTGGTCCATCCGCGGCAGGCGAGCATGGCCATGGTGAACTCCGTGGTCGTTAGATCGTCGGCCACGTCCTCGCCCGAATCGGGGTTGTGGATGCGCCGCCAGCCGTAGCTGAAGCGGTACGTGATCTCGATGATGCGCGCGAAGTCGTCAGGGTATTGCGTTTTTAGGCACGCCTCGATGAGTCCCTGTAAAAGGCCGTGGTGCTCGCCAATGAGCTCGATAAGGCCGTCGGGGCGCGCAATGTTCCAAGCAGCCCCGAAGTGCGTTTTTGCGGCGTCGATGTCCTTGAGGCTCATGCATGCCATGGAGGCTGCCAGGTGCAGGAACAGTTCCGAGATGGGATAACTTCCCTGTTTCATGATCAGGGCGTTTTCCGCCATGCCCAGGCTGCGGCCGTATTCGCCGCGCAGGTACAAGGCGTGCGCCATCACGTAGCTGGCGAACAGGCGCAGGCCTTCGGGCAGATGCGCCGCAAGTGGATAAAACTCTTCGGCGGAATACGGGGAAGGCAAGTGCAGTAGGACGCTCGCGGCCGAGGCGAACAGAATATGCGTGGCGTGGACGGCGGGCGATTCCTCGTCAGTTGGCGTATCGAGGATGCCAGCAAGGCACCGGCGGGCGTCGGCGATACGGTTGAGCGACAGACTGGCGTATCCGCAGATAAAGCATGCGGAATAGCGCAGCGCGGGATCGGTGGCGTCAAGATAGGGGCGCGCCGTCTTGGCAGCAAGGGTGGCCTGCCCGCGAAAGTACAACGCTTCTGCCGTGGCAATGGCGCGCGAATCGGGGTCGGAAATGCCTGCAACCGCAGCGTCAATCTGCCCCGGCACAAAGGCGGTGCACATCAACGGCATGGGAACGCATGGGTAGCCATCGCAGTCCATCTTCCATCTCCCAACAGCTGGCAACAATGCAGCAATTGTACTCCTGTTGCTCGGGACCCCTTTCGTTTTACTGTTCGGTTGACGCTGCGGATCGTTTTGGAAGGCTTACGAGCATGGTGGTCCCGTTCTCGGAACTTTCTTCGACCTCTACCGTGCCACCGTGAAGCGCTGCAATCTCCCAAACAAGCGCTAACCCGAGTCCTGCGCCGCCGTATGCCCTGCTGCGGGATTTATCCAGGCGAAAGAACGGCTGGAAGATGCTCTCTCGGTACTTCTTGGGTATTCCCGGGCCCTGGTCCTCGACTCGCAGGAACACGTTGCTGTCGTTGTCGCTGATGGAGACGTTGACAGTCGAGCCGGGGCGGCTGTAACGGATGGCATTTTCGACCAGGTTAAACACCAGCCGATAGAGGAGCGTGTCGCTGCCGATTACTAAAGCGTCTCCAGCGCAATCGAGGGTTATGTCCTTATCCTCGGCAAGTGGCGCAAGGTCGGTGAGGACCTCTTCGGACAAGGGACCGAGTTCAACAGCGTCCCCGCAAGGAATGCTGCGAAGCTCACTCATCTCGAGTAATGCCTTGGTCATCCGCGGCATTCGCTCGGTTTGTTCTTGTAGCAGGCCGAGCAGCTCGGCTGTTTCGGGTTGCAAACCGGAGTGTTCGGAGATGAATAGTTCAATCTGCGCTTGCATAAGGGCGAGCGGGGTGCGCAGCTCGTGTGCGGCGTTGCCGGTAAACTGACGCTGTGCAGAGAATCCTTCGCCAAGACGGGCGATCATGCCGTTGAAAGAGGCGCTGCATCGTTGAAGCTCGGTGGGCACATCTTCACTGAGTCTGATTTCGCTTAGGTTGTCAGGCTGCACACGCTCTACCTGGGCGGCAAAATCCCGTAGCGGCTTGAGCGCGTGGCCGCTCGCAAAGTATGCCAGCGCGCCGCCAAGGAGTGTGACTCCAGCCGTGATGTACCAGGCTGTCGTGCCAAAAGACTCTTGTGCGTCGTTTACGACGATCGTGACCTCGTCATCGAGGGTCGCTTTCGTTGGGTCGAACGCTTGGGGCGAATCTTCGCCGGCTGCGCTAAGGGCCGAGACGTCGCTGCCGATAGCATCCATGTAGCGCATGCCCGTATAGCCGACCAGGCAGTTCGTCAGCACGCACGCCGCACACGTGAGCAGTGCCGTCATAATCGTTATGCGCCATTGCAGCGAAAGCCTTTTCATTCGCTATCCTCCATAACGTAGCCCTCTCCAATCCGATTGCGAATCGGGTCGTATCCCAATGCGCTGCGTAGCTTTTTGCGGAGTGACGAGATATGAACGCGGGTTGCGTTGCTAAAGCTGTTCACGCTGCTATCCCAAACGTGCTCGATAAGCTCCTCTTGACTTACCGGACGCCCCTGATTGAGCATCAGGTATTCCAAGATTCCCGTTTCCTTGCGCGTAAGAGATAAAGCCTCGCTGTCCACGGAAGCGATGCGCGCCTTGGTGTCAAAGCGGAGCTTTCCACAGGTTAATACTATGTCGCTTTGTGCGAAGCGCCTGAGGGTAAGGCTGCGGATCCTTGCCGCAAGTTCGTCCAGATGAAACGGCTTGGTAAGGTAATCGTTGGCGCCGGCATCGAGTCCGGCGACTTTATCGGATACTTCGCCACGCGCGGACAGAATCAGTACCTTGGTCTCGCAGTCGGTTTTCCTAAGTTCCCTGAGCACGGCCATGCCATCGATACGGGGAAGGTTGAGGTCGAGTACCACGAGGTCAAAGACTTCGACGCCCAGCAGGTCGAGCGCCTCCTGTCCGTCGTGGCAGCAGTCGACGCTGTACGCCAAGTTTCGCAAGCTGCGCGCGATTGCATCGCACAGTGCTCGCTCGTCTTCGACGATCAAAATACGCATAACAGTTTCCTTGCACATTCCAAATCGCGCTTAACACGGATTTTATAGTCGATATGGTCCAATGGTCGCGTAACGAAAGGAGTGGTTGGGTTGTTCAAAGCGGTAAAACCCGTGGTACAGGTCGCTTTGTTGATCGTCGGAATTGCCATGGTGTGCTTTGGTGTTATGCGTGGCGAGGCGGATGCCGTGCTGGCCAAAGCGATTAGGCTGTGCTTGGAGTGTATCGGAATTGGATAAAAGAGAAAACACTGCGTCGCATGTTTTGGCCCGATTTCGCGGATTCATTCAGGCGGCGGCGACGCTGGTCACCAACATTCACCTGCCAAACTTTGCCAAAGGCGGCATCTATCAGGGCGCGGGAAAAACAGTCTGCGTACCTGGACTTAATTGCTATTCGTGCCCCGCGGCATCGGGTGCGTGCCCCATCGGGTCGTTCCAGTCGGTGGTAGGTTCATCCAAGTTCAACTTTTCTTACTATGTTACCGGTACGCTCATTTTGCTCGGCGTGCTGCTGGGACGCTTTGTATGCGGCTTTCTGTGCCCGTTTGGCTGGCTGCAGGAGCTGCTTCACAAGATTCCCGGCAAAAAGTTCTCCACGAAAAAGCTCAAGCCGCTCACGTACATCAAGTACGTCGTGCTGCTGTTTGCTGTGGTAGTGCTGCCTGTGCTGGTGGTCAACGATCTGGGGATGGGAGATCCGTTCTTTTGCAAATACATCTGTCCCCAGGGCGTGCTCGAGGGTGCCATTCCGCTGGCCATCGCCAACGCCGGCATTCGATCTGCGTTGGGACAGCTCTTTACTTGGAAACTTGTCGTTCTCATTGCCGTGGTAGTGCTGAGCGTTTTGTTCTATCGCCCCTTCTGCAAATGGATTTGCCCGCTCGGCGCATTCTATGCGCTCATGAATAAGGTGTCCTTGTTGGGGATTCAGGTCGACGCGTGCAAATGCGTCTCGTGCGGCAAGTGTTCAAGGGCTTGTCAGATGGACGTTGATGTGGTCCGCGCGCCCAATCATGCCGAATGTATCCGGTGCGGAAAGTGCATCGGGGCCTGCCCCGTCGATGCCATCAGCTATCGCTATGGCCTGGATGTGTCGGCGGAAAAGCTTCCCTTGACTGCCGATAAAAAGTAAACAAGCTTCGACAAAACGGAGGAATGACTATGAAGCTTTCTAAGATTGCGGCCCTGTTTATGGTGCCGGTGCTGGCCTTGTGCCTTGTGGCATGTTCGGCGCCCGGCGGCAATGCGAGCGAATCTGCGAGCTCCGATCCTAAGATCGCAGAACTCACTGCGCAGAAGCCGGCCAATGCCGACGAGGCCGCCGAGCTGTATGCGAAGCTCATGCAGAAGGAGAACGAGATTTTTTCGAGTGATAACGCGCTGTGGGAAAAGGTATTCAATGCGGCAAATAAAGACTCGGCAATGATTGAGGACGGCAGCAATTACGGCGATTTTCTGCTCAAGACCATCGACGGCGCCAAGGATGAGTTCACGGCGGATGAGCTTAAGACGCTCAAGGCCGGTGCACAGCAGATCAAGGAGATCGAGGACAAGCTCGAGAGCTTGGAGAAGGAGTTCCCCGGCTGTGGAAGCACGCCGAGCGCAGGCGAGAGCGTCGACGCTTCGACCGCTGGCATGACGGCCGGTGCCAATGCTTCGAGCGAGACGACGAAGTTCCCCAGCTTTACGGGCAAGGACCTGGATGGCAACGACGTGAACAGCGACGAGCTGTTCTCTAAGAACAAGGTCACCGTCATGAACTTCTGGTTCACTACTTGAAAGCCGTGCGTGGGCGAGCTGGGCGATCTTGAGAAGCTGAATCAGGAGCTTGCCGAGAAGGGCGGCCAGGTCGTGGGCGTCAATTCCTTTACGCTCGATGGCAACAAGGGCGAGATTGCAGATGCCAAGGACGTGCTGAGCAAGAAGGGCGTGACATATAAGAACATCTGGTTCAAGTCGGATAGCGAGGCCGGTAAGTTTACGTCAAATTTGTTCTCGTTCCCGACAACGTATGTCATCGATCAGAACGGCAACATCGTAGGGGATCCAATCGTGGGAGCCATTAGCTCCGCCGAGCAGCGCGCAGCACTCGACAAGCTTATCGACCAGGCGATTGCGAATAGCGAGCAGTAAAAAACGCGTAAAGCATGGCGAGGATCGTGCGCCGCTGCGCGGAGTAGTCCGCTGCCTTTCAAGATAAGCTCCACCATATAGAGGTCCCGCTCGGGGCCTCTTCTTTTAGGCGCCGTCCCGTTCGTTTTTTGGCGTGCTTCGTTACATTCCTCACTGGCGCCGGCAAAAAATGGGGATAGAGTAGGACAAACGCGTCGAATACGAACGGCGGGGGAGAGCGGGCAAGTGCGCCCGCGTGGGAGAGGTTGCCGTCCATGTTGGAGCTCAAGAGTATTTGCAAAAGGTACGTTACGCAGTCGTTTACGCAGGTGGCGCTCGATAGCGTAAGCCTGTCTTTTCGCGATAACGAGTTCGTGGCCATTCTGGGTCCCTCGGGCTCGGGCAAAACTACGATGCTCAACGTTATCGGTGGACTCGATCATTTCGATTCCGGTGACTTGCTGATCGACGGCATATCGACCAAGGACTTTCACGATCGCGATTGGGATGCCTACCGCAACAACCGCATCGGCTTTGTGTTCCAAAGCTATAACCTCATTCCGCATCAGACCATTTTGGAAAACGTGGAGCTGGCGCTCACGCTCACGGGCGTGGGACATGCCGAGCGCCGCCAGCGTGCGCGCGAGGCGTTGGAGAAAGTCGGCCTGGGCGAGCACGTTAACAAGCGCCCGAGCCAGCTTTCGGGCGGACAGATGCAGCGCGTGGCCATCGCCCGCGCCCTGATCAACGACCCCGAGATCGTGTTGGCAGACGAGCCGACCGGCGCCTTGGATTCCACAACGTCCGTGCAGGTCATGGACTTGCTCAAGGACGTGGCGCGCGACCGCCTGGTTATTATGGTCACGCACAATCCCGAGCTGGCGTATCAATACGCCACGCGTATCGTCAACCTGGCAGACGGCAAGATCACCGACGATTCCGACCCCTTCGATGTTGCCAAGGCCGCGCGCCGCGAGGCAAAGCCTACGCGCAAAACCTCGATGAGCTTTGTGACGGCGCTGGGGCTTTCTGCCCGAAACCTCATGACCAAGAAGGGCCGCACGGCCATGACGGCCTTTGCGGGCTCGATTGGCATTATCGGTATCGCGGCGATTCTGGCGCTGTCCAACGGCGTAAACGGCTACATCAAAAAGGTCGAGGAGGATACGCTCTCGAGCTATCCGCTCACCATTTCCAAGCAGGACTACGACCTGTCGTCCATGATGGGTGGTCAGGGGGCTGCGGATGATGACTCGCCTGAAAATGTGGATTCGTCCGACGACAGTGCCGGCGGCAAGGCTAAGGGAACCGATAAAATTCCCGTGGTTACGGCCGTAAAGGATATGTTTGCGAGCGTTAAGTCCAACGACATGACGAGTTTTAAGGCATGGCTCGATGCCGGTGGCGACGGAATCGATAAAGAGGTCAACGCCATCCAGTACGGCTATGGCGTGACGCCAGTTGTCTATCGTTCGGGTAAGGGCGACGAGAAGCCCGTCCGGCTGGTGCCCAACGCTATGACCGAGGCCATGAGCGGAGGCGCAAGTTCGGCGGCAACGGTGAGCATGGAATCCATGGGAACCTCGGTCTTTAACGAGATGATCGACGACCAGAGTCTGCTCGACAGCCAGTACGATGTCGTCGCTGGTCACTGGCCCACGTCCGCCAACGAAGCCGTGATGGTGCTTTCGAGCCGTGGCACGGTGGGCGATTACACGCTCTACAGCATCGGCGCGCTGGATATCAACGAGCTCAACGACCTGGTTAACAGCGCCATGGCGGCCGACGGTGGGGTCGAAACGCCCGAGACCGGCGCCGACTTTACCTACGACGATGCGCTGTCCACGACGTTTAAGGTGTTGTCGCCGGCCGATGCCTATCGCAAAAACGAAGAGACCGGCATGTGGACTGACATGTCTGGCGACGCCGATTTTATGACGGCCAAGGTTGCCAACGGTATTGACGTGCACATTGTGGGCGTGGTGCGACCTAACGAGACGGCCAACGCGAGCGCGTTGTCCCCGGGCATTGCCTACACGCATGCGCTGACTCGCCAGCTTATGGAGCGCGCCGCCGATTCGCAGATTGTGCAGGAGCAACTCGCCCACCCCGAGACGGATGTCTTTACGGGCAAGTCTTTCGATGAGCTGCAAGGCGAGGCCAAACAAGGCGTGGACCTGGGCAGCATGTTCAGTGTGGACGAGGCGGCGCTCAAGAGTGCGTTCTCGTTTGATGCGTCTGCGCTTTCGGGTGCGGCCGGCGGCATGGACCTTTCTGGTATCGACTTATCCGGGCTGGACATTGACCTTTCGGGCGTTGGGAAGGACATCGACTTCAGCGACATCATGGCAAAAGCGCCAACTCCAGATTTCTCGGGTATCTTTGACGGCCTGGAGCTCACACCCGAGCAAATGCAGCAGGTGGGAACGCTGGCCAACCAGCTGTTTGAGGGCTTTTTGCAGTCTGATCAGTTTAAGGCGCTGACACCCGATGATCTTAAGGACGCGTCAAAGCTTGCCGCCGCGTTCTCGACGTATCTTGAGAGTGATACGGCAGCCCAGCAAATCCTGGCCCAGCTCAAAGCGCTCGGCGGCGATGCCCTGGCCGAGCGCCTGCAGCAGGCGATGACCGACTATGTGCAAAAGCAGCTGGCTCCGTATCTGCAGCAGGCTATGGACCAGGTGATGAAGGCAATCAGCGAGCAGATAGCGTCGACGGTATCGTCCCAGCTCAAGGCAGGCGCGGCGGGGCTCATGGACCAGATGGCGACGCAGGTGTCTTCGAGTTTTGCCAACCTGGCGAGCGCCATGCACGTGGATGCGAGTGCCTTTGCTCGTGCCATCCATTTCAACATGGACGCCGAGGACCTGAGTTCGCTCATGATGAGCTATGCCAAGGCGTCGAAGCTCACCTACGACAACAATCTGACCACGTTGGGTTATGCGGACGAGGCAGACCCCATCTCGGTCAAAATTTTCCCGCGCGACTTTGAGGCCAAGGAGCGCGTGCTCGATCACATCGACGCGTACAACAAGCAGGTCAAAGCCGCTGGCCATGATGAGCAGGCAATTTCGTACACCGACTACATGGGTATCATCATGGGGTCGGTGACCGACATCGTGAACACCATCAGCTTGGTGCTCATCGCATTCGTGAGTATCAGCCTGGTGGTGAGCTCCATCATGATCGGTATCATCACCTACATCAGCGTACTGGAGCGCAAAAAGGAGATTGGCATCCTGCGCGCGATTGGCGCGTCGAAGCGCAACGTGGCAAACGTGTTCAACGCCGAGACCTTTATCGAAGGCCTCATCTCCGGCGTCTTTGCCATTGTCGTCGTGGTGGCCGTGAGCTTTCCGGTTAATGCCTGGGCGCTTGCTGCCAAACAGGTGCCCAATCTGATGAGCCTGCCCGTGCAGGATGCGCTGGTGCTCATTGCGATTTCTGTGTTGCTAACGGTCGTTGCCGGCCTGCTGCCCGCTCGCAGCGCGTCCAAAAAGGATCCCGTCGAAGCCCTGCGCTCCGAATAATGTGACAAAAGGGTTGTTCCTTTGTCACATTGAGGCCCTTGCGAAATCGGGGTCTAATACTTTTCCGAGAAGTGAACGAGTCAAAATGGACCCCCGAAGCATCGGCACTTTCGAGATGCAATTTCCTGCGGTTTTGCCAACCAAATCCTGCGGTTTTGGCGCCAGAAAATGTCGATGCTTCAGGGGTCCAAAAACGGTCGTTCACTTCTTGGAAAAGTATTAGACCTCGAGATATAGACGATGTTCGCGAGCGGCAATTAGATCGAAAGCCTTTAGTTCTTCTTTGCAGAGAGCATGAGCCTAATTTCCGGATGGGTGTATTCGTCGAATTCTTCTGCGGCCTCGGTGTCAAAGGTGTAGTACGACTTGATAGATTCGTCCTCCGTCTTGATGCTGATTTCTTCATATAGGGAGCCAGCTAAAAATGTCTGTTTAAATTCATCCGACAGGCTGCATGGCGTGAGGAGGCCCGGTGTGGCAACGGAAATGTCCAACCCGTTGAGCGGGGCGCAGAGCGTCGCGATATCCTGCTCGGCGCGGGCGAGGTTGTCTGCGAGGCTTGCCTCGGGGTCGATCTGACTGACGTAATCGACGTCCGTGAGCATGCCATCTGCATCGAAAGAAAGGTAGACATAGGCTGCTTGAGCGCCGAGGTCATTATCGCGCAGATAGCCGATAATGCGGTAGCCGTAGTCGTGATACGACTCGTACGGGTCGTCTGCCGCGACGCGTTCGCACGCGGGCTCCAAGGCATCTTGCGCGATGGCGAGCTGCTCGGCGGCTGCAGCCTTTCTTGCCTGAAGCTCGTTATTCCCCTGGACAAACTGCGGGATGTAGACGCCAAGCAGCACAATGGCGGGCACTGCGATGAGCGCGATAATCTGTTTCTTGGCGCTCGGAATCACAACGCCGTATGCGGCCGCCATGGCCTCGGCATTGCTCGAGGTTTCGGCCAGCACGTCTGCCGCCGTGGCGACTGCCCCTACGGCGCTGGCAACCTCAGCGGCACCGCCCAGGTTGCGCACGAGATCGTTATCGCTGTTCTTGAGCAGGCGGCCGGCAGCTTGCGTGGCAAGCACGCCGGCGACCTCCGCGGAATGGTCCTTGTTGGTCTGGGCCACCGCAAGCCTGCTCTGCAGTTCCTTCCACTGTTTGCCCTGCATTCCAAAGCGCGGCGCAAGAGCGCAATAGCAAAAGATGGCGAGTTCGATTACGGTGAGTGCGATAGCGGTATATATGCCCGCGGGTTGGAATTCCTTTTGGTGGAACGCGATATCGTTGATCATTTGGAGCGGCAACATCAACAGGCATGCTACGAACGACATGACGAGTGCGGTCGCTGCGATTTTGGGGTATGTGCAGTACCGCTGGATACGTTTCTTTTCTTGCTCGGTGAGCTGCTGCATGGGGCCTCGACTCTTATCGTTTTTCGGGGGCGATGTGCACACGCTCTTGAGTATAGATGAGTGGAGGATGTCTGTTGTTCATACATAGCGGTCAACAGCGTGCTGTTGGTGATCGTTTGATCGCGAACGTCGTCTTTTGGAGCATGAAGCCGCTGCCGATGCCCACAAACAGCAAATCGAAGGTGAATGGTTTCCCGAGAAGTGAACGACCTAATTTGGACCCCTGAAGCACCCACATTTTTCGACGCTAAAACCGCAGGATTTGAGTGATAAAACCGCAGGAATTGGCCTTCCAAAAGTGTCGATGCGAGGGTCCGATTTCACTCGTTCACTTCGCGGAAAACCATTCACCTTCGTTGCATGAGGCGCCGGATGGAAGGGTGATTATCGTCAAGCTGCTGCCTCTGCCTTGTGAATCATCTGGAGCACAAGGCATAATGCATGTAACAAGGGGGCGGTTCCTTTGTCACATCCGTTGATATGAGAGAAGAGTAGATGATTCTTTCGCTTGCCCCTATGGAGGGGATTACCGGGCATGTGTTCCGTCGCGTGCATGCGGAGTGCTTCGGCGCACTCGATTGCTATTACACGCCGTTTTTGCCGCCGCCGCGGGTGGGCAACCGCTTTGGCGGCAAGGCGTTTAAGGAGATCGATCCTGCCAATAACCAGGGGCTTAACGTAGTGCCTCAGCTGATGTCCAAGAACGCGGACGAGTTTGTGTGGGCGGCACAGGTGCTCGCCGACATGGGCTATCGCGAGGTCAATCTCAACTTGGGTTGCCCCTCGGGGACGGTTGTCGCCAAGGGCAAGGGCTCGGGTTTCTTGCGTAATCTCGACGAACTTGAGGTGTTCTTGAGCGACGTGTGCGAACGCTCGCCGTTGCCGGTATCGGTCAAGACCAGGCTGGGGCTGGAGAGTGACGACGAATACGAGCGCGTGCTCGATCTGTATTGCCGCATGCCGCTGGCAGAGCTGATTGTGCACCCGCGCGTGCAAAAGGACCGCTATACGGGCTCGCCGCGCAAGGAGTTTTATGGCGAGACGCTGGAGCGCGCGCCGTTTCCGGTGGCATACAACGGCGATATTTTTGATCTTGAGGACATGGATGCGCTGGTGGAGGCCTATCCCGGCACACGTCATGTAATGCTGGGGCGCGGCCTGCTCGCGAACCCCGCTCTGGCTCGCATGGTCAACGGCGGTCCTGCTGCCACGGCAGCCGAGCTGCAGCGTTTCCATGACACGCTGTTTGCTGCCTATGCAGAAGAGATTGGCGGTAACGCGGTCTTTCGCATGAAGGAGTGGTGGTTCTACGCCAAATGCGCCTTCGCCGACCCCGCTACCGTTCATAAACTCGTACGCAAGACTAAAAAGGTCGACGAATACCGCGCCGCCGTCGATCGCGTCTTTCGCGAGCAGCCACTTGCACCCATAGCCCGCTTCCACGGTTAGCTAGTCGTTGGGGACGTTCTTTAACGACTAGTCATTTAAGAACGTCCCCGATGAGTACTCTCACGCTAGAGCAGGTTCTTCTGTACCCATGCGATGATGTCGTTCGATTCGTAGAGTGGTTTGCCGTCGATGAATAAGCAGGGAACCTGGCGTTTTCCGCCGACGGCGATGAGTGTCTGCTCGGCCTCGGTATCGGTCGAGATATTACGCTCGGGAATGGTCACGCCGTTATCGGCCAAAAAGTGCTTGACCTTTATGCAATACGGGCAGCCGGTCATAACGTAGAGCACGAGCTCGTGATCAGTAGCCATAGGTCTCCAATCGGTTGCGGTTTTGATTGAAATACCCAAAGCCGCCGCAGTCTATGCACGGGCCAGTGAAGACTCGATGGCCTGTACCAGAAACGCCGTGGCTCCGGTGCCGCAGGGCTTGTCGTAGTAGTCAACAAAGCGCTGATCGGCCAGATAACCGCGGGCGAGGCCCAGGTATGCTTCGTCTTGGGGCTCGTGTCCCCAGTTGAGAGTAATCCAGCGACGATGCATCGCGACAAGCTTGCGAGCCTCGCTTCCGTCCGGTTCGCCGTCGTCCATGGCAATCGAGAGCTGGCCCAGAATAGCGCGTTCAAGCTCCTTCATGTCGTTCCATGTCTCGGGGTCCATGTCCAGTAGCGCTTCGTTTGCTGCATCGATGGCCTCGTCGCCATAGCGCGCCCGCGCTTCGGCGCCGTAGCGCTCCTCGTTTTCCTGGACGGTGCGCCAGCGCTCCAGTTGCGGCAGGACGGCGCCCATGAGCGAGACGGCTTCGTCGAGCGACATGCCGGTGTTTTGCGCCAGCCGCGGGGCACAATCTTCAATCATCGCCTCCATGGTGGTGTCGTAGGTGTACTTGCCGTGGTCGTAGCACCACTTGCAGTAATGGTCGGTCGTGGCGCCCGTGGCGTCGGTGCCGCAGTCATCGGGTGTGAGTATCATGCCGCAGCTCTGGCAATAGTGCTCGGGCATTTCGAGCAGATGAGACAGGGGCTCGCCGGTCACGGCGGCGATGAGCTTCATCATGTCGATGCCCGGTGTGACCTCGCCGCGTTCCCAACGGCTGATGGCTTGGCGTGTGACGAAGAGCTTGGCGGCGAGCTGCTCCTGAGTAAGGTGATGGGCATGACGAACGGCGATGAGCTTTTCTGCAAAGGCCATGACGGCTCCTTTCTGCTGGTTGATGGCTTAAGCATACGCGGCGGCAGACACCCTTCCAAGCAACCGTTGGTTGCACGACGGGAGACCGCGGCGAAGAATTGCGCGCAACGCCCCACGCCTCCATGCCGTACAATGACCGGCATGGAACCTATTGCACGCATACATACCGACCTGCCGCAGAAGTTCGGCATCCCGCGCAACAGCTTTTTGGCGCCCCATCTGCAGGGGCGCATCGTCTTTGAGCCGGAATTTGCCTCCAACGCAGCAGTTGAGGGTCTGGATTCCTTCTCTCACTTATGGCTGCTATGGCGCTTCGAAAACGGAACGCCCGGCGGCACGGCAAACGACATAGCTGCCGATGCCAAGACGCGGGACAGGTCCGGAACCAACGCAAAATGGTCGAAGACCGTGCGTCCGCCGCGTCTGGGTGGAGCCGAGCGCGTGGGCGTGTTTGCCACGCGCAGTCCGTTTCGCCCTAATCCCATTGGGCTTACCTGCGTCAAGCTCGATCGTGTCGAGCTCACCGACGATGGCCCCATCATTCATGTGCTGGGGGCCGACCTGCGCGACGGTACGCCCATCTACGACATTAAGCCCTACATCCCGTTTGCGGACTGCCACCCGGATGCGACCGGCGGCTGGATTGAGGATGCTCCGTGGCAAGAGCTCGATGTTGAGTTCCCGCAAACTCTTCAAGACGTGGTCCCGCCCGCAAAGCTCCCCGGTCTGGTCGAGGTTCTTCGCCAAGATCCGCGCCGCGCGGGCAGCAAGCACGAGCCAAACCGCGTCTATCATCTGGCCTTCGCCGGGCTTGACATATCTTTTACGGTCGATAAAACCCAGCTAACCGTGGTCGCCGTCAACGACGCGCAAGACTAACCAGCCATTCGTCCGTGCCCGTCAAATTAAGCGCCAAACCCCATGCCAAAATCGCCCGTGCTGGTGGACAATAACGCCTACCAAAACAATCCACTTCGCACGGGAGCTCAGCATGAAATACGACTTTAGCTCGCTTATCGACCGCCACGGCATGGACTCCATCGCCGTTGACTCTTGGGGTGAGATCCCAGGTATGGCTCCGAATGCACCCGACGAGGGCTTCGACCGCGTTCCCATGTGGGTGGCGGACATGAACTTCGCCACGGTGCCCACGGTCCAGGAGCACATCATTCAGCGCGCCCAGCATCCCATGTTTGGCTACTTTAACCCGCGCCCCGAGTATTTCGACCGCATCATCGAATGGCAGAGCCGCCGTAATGGCGTCGAAGGCCTGGCGCCCGAGCACATCGGCTACGAAAACGGCGTGCTGGGCGGTGTCGTGTCGACGCTGCGCGCGTATGTCCAGCCGGGCGATGCGGTGCTGGTCCACAGCCCTACCTACATCGGCTTTACCAAGTCCATCGAGGCCGCGGGCTATCGCATTGTCCACAGCCCGCTTAAGCTCGACGACCGGGGCGTGTGGCGTATGGACTTTGAGGACATGGAGCGCAAGCTCGCCCAAAACCACATCCATGCCGCGGTGTTCTGCTCGCCGCACAATCCTTGCGGCCGCGTATGGGAGCGCGACGAAATTGAGCGCGCCATGGATATCTATCGCCAGCACGATTGCGTGGTGATCTCGGACGAGATTTGGTCCGATATCATCCTGCCGGGACACAGACACATCCCGACGCAGTTGGTGAGCGAGGATGCCCGCATGCGCACGGTTGCCCTCTATGCGCCGAGTAAGACGTTTAACCTGGCGGGCTTGGTCGGCAGCTACCACATTATCTACAACGAGACGCTGCGCGACCGCATATGCGCTGTGTCCAACAAGACCCACTACAACGAGATGAATGTCCTCTCCATGCATGCGCTTATCGGTGCCTACCAGCCGCAAGGCTACGAGTGGGTGGACGAGCTCAACCAGGTGCTTGCCGGCAATATCGAGTACTTCTGCGATTACGTGGACGAGCATTTTGGGGGCGTGTCCTATTCGCGTCCGCAGGGCACGTACATGGTGTTTCTGGACTGCACCGAGTGGTGCCGTGAGCATGGCCGCGATATTCAGTGGTTGCTCGACGAGGGGGCGCGCGTGGGCGTGGGGTATCAGGACGGCCGCCCGTTCCACGGGCCCTGCCACATTCGCGTGAATCTGGCGCTGCCGCTTTCGCGCGTGAGGGAAGCGTGCGACCGCCTGGACCGCTACGTTTTTAATGCACGGTAAGCGCGCACTGCATGCGGAGCCTTCTGCCAAGTCGGCTAGAAGGCCCCGTGTGGTAAGGCATCTGTAGCCATTGGGCGCAGACCTGCTGCGGAGGCTTACTTTTCCTGAATCTGCTTGCCGCAAAGATGCTCAATCGAAATCTCGTAGAGTTGGACGCCCTTGATGTCTTTGGCGATTTCCTCCTCGACTTCTCCGGCAGAAGGGTAGTACTTAAGGGCGAGCTGGCGGACTTTGTCCTCGATAAACGCGGGGGTGTCATTCGCCAGGCGACAACGGCCAAAGACGACGGTGCTCATAACGTAGGGAGCCCAGTCGCCGTCCTGGTACCACTCGTTGCCGTAAACGGTAAAGCAGACCTTGTCATCGCGCTTGAGTGCGTCGACCTTGTGGCCAGCCTTGGCGCCATGGAAATAAATCTTGTCGTGCTCGGCGTCAAAGAAGTAGTTGACGGGAATGGCGTACGGGTAGCCATCGTCGCCGTTGACGGCAAAGACGCCGCGCTTGCAGGTGGCGAGCAGTTTGCGCGCTTCCTCGTCGGTGATGGCGCGCTTCTTTCGACGTAAGGGCCTAAACATCGTTGGCTTCCTTTCTGGTCGTGCGTGGTTGCTGCAAAAACTATAGCGAAACGGATCCGTTTTTCTTGATGCGGGCGAGTATGTTTTTGAGCTTGTTAAAGTCGATCGGTTTGGACAGATGAGCGTTCATGCCGGCAGCGTGTGCCGCCTGGGCGTCTTCGGCAAAGGCGTTGGCGGTGAGCGCGATGATGGGGATATCGGCTGCATCGACCTTCTCGCTCAGACGAATCGCGCGGGTTGCCTCGTAGCCGTCCATGCCCGGCATCATAATGTCCATCAGGATCGCATCGAAGCTGCCGGCGGGATGAGACAGGTACAGATCGACGACTTCGTTGCCGTTGACGGCGCGGGTGACCACGACGCCCTCGGATTCTAGCAGCGTCTGGGCAATCTCGGCATTCAATTCGTTGTCTTCGGCGAGCAGCACGTTCATGTCGGCGAGTGAGCAGTCGAGCGCCCTCTCGACCGTATTCGCCCGCGCTCGGGGGTTCTTGTCGATATCGAGCGGAATTTCCACGTAGAACGTGGTGCCCACATGGAGTTTGCTGGTGACTTCGATGGTGCCGCCCATCAGTTCAATAAGCGACTTGACGATTGGCATGCCCATGCCGGTTCCTTGGAACTTGCTGCGCGCATCGTCACCTTCTTGGGCAAACGGCTCATAGATATGCTTTAAAAACTCGGGAGCCATGCCAATGCCGGTATCCGAAACGCTAAAGCAAAAGAGCGCGCGCCCGTTATCGAGTGGCTTGGTCTTTGAGCTAAAGGTGACGGAGCCGCCGTGCTTGTTGTACTTAATGCTGTTGTCTAACAGGTTGATCATAATCTGTCGGATATGGGTGGGACTGCCGATCATGTATGGCCCCGTGGCGTACGGCAGACTATTGTCCTGCATTGTGATGCCGTTACTGGACGCGCGGAGCTTGCACAGCACTAGCGTATCGTCACAGAGCTCTTTGAGGTTAAAAGGCGCATGCTCCAGTGTTAGCTTGCGGTCTTCGATTTTGCCCATCTCGAGGATGTCGTTGATCAGCGAGAGCAGGTGATTGGCGGCAACGCGCGCCTTGGCACGGCTCTCGCGGGCGACTTGCATGTCGCCTTCCTTCAATTCCTCGATCTCGATAAGGCCCAGGATACCGTTGAGCGGCGTACGGATGTCGTGGCTCATGCGCGTGAGGAATGCCGTCTTAGCGGCGTTGGCAGCATCGGCTTTTTTGCGCTCGGTTCGAGCGCGCACGAGCGCCCAGATGAGCAGGACGATGCCGACCGACAGCATACCGATGAGGGTAGCTGCAATGGCGGTGCGGTTGCGATAAAGGAATTGAAGCGTGTTGGATTCCTGGGCCGTGTACGACGTGGAGGAGAAATTGCTTGCGGAGAGCGATTCTCCGGCATTGATGATGCCCTTGTTGATGATTCCCAACAGCTCGGGTTTTCCGCGCGAAATCCAGCACGAGAGCTCACAGGTGTCAGGGAGCTCGGTCGTCTCGCAGTCCTCGAGATCGTAACGGTCACCGATGGTTTTTACGCGTGAACTAGGAGCGACGATGCAGTGCGCCGTTCCCTTCCTGAGGGCGTCGAACGCTTCATCGTCGGATTGGTATTCGGTTACGGTCGCTGCGGGGAACAGACTTTCAAGTGCATTTTTGTTGACAAACGATGATTTGGTACAGGCGATGTTCTGAAGGTCTTTGTTTAGGTTGCTGCCGGTGTGGATGGCGGTGAGGGATATGGTCCCCAACGATATCGACTGCACAACGCCTGTTTGCTCGGCAAACCAGTAATCTCGGTATACCGGCAGCGCAACGTCTATGCTTTCCTTTGACAGGGCCTTTGACATCATCTTGTAGCTATCAAAGGCGACGGTTTTGACCGTAATGCCAAATTTATCGTGCAGCGTCGTCGCAAGCGATGCGAGCGAGCCTTCTATTTTGCTGCCTTCGTCTTCGTTGCAGTAGGGGAGTTTGCCCGTAATGTAGCCGAGCGTGATGGTGTTGTTGTTCGCCTTGAGCCAGGAACGTTCGGGGCCGTTGAGCGATGATGAACCGCTGTTTTGGGCCGAGTAGTTAGATTTGACTTCGTCGATATAGCGTGGGTTGACGCGGGCGATTGACGTCATGGCGGCATTGATGTCGTTCATCAGGTCGGGGCGGCTTTTGGGGACGGCAAAATAGTAGTCACTCGAGCCAACGTAGAACATGGGGGAGGCATCGGGCGAGGAAATGGTGTCGTTCATGATGACGGCATCGACTTCGTCGTTTGCGAGCGCGTCAAAGAGAACGGAGCCTCCGTCATACTCCCTGTATGTGCAGGTGATTCCTTCGTTGGTGAGCCACTGCTGGCAACGAAGGTTTGCATAACGTCGGGGTTGTAGCCGATGGTGAGGCCTTGGAGCGCTTGGGGGTCACCCTTGGCCAGATCGTCGCGATCGGGCTTGGCGTAGATGTAGTAGCGCTCGGTGCCCTCGGGGTTCGAGGAAAAGAGCAGCTTTTGGGCGCGTTCCTCGGAGTAGGAGATGTTGGGCATGAGGTCGATCTCGCCTGCCTCGAGCATGTCCATAAGCTCGGTGAAGGTGCCGGAGACGTATTCGTACCGCCAGCCGGGCGTGTAGTACGATAGGGTCTGGAGGTACTCGTAACCCCATCCCGAGAGACGCTCGCCGGGGGTGCCGTCCTGGAAGCCCTCGTTGTTGACGAGCCAACCAACGCGGACCGTCTTGACTGACTGATCGGAGTCGGCGGCAAAGGCGGGGGCGGGCATGATGGTGCTCAGTACGGCAAGCGCGGCAAGCGCGACGGCCAGGGTGCGATATATAACTGAACGAAGGACAACGGCAGCTCTCACATGCAATCCTAACGAATCGAGACATTACCGCATAAGGATACCAGCTCAGCCTGCCCAGTCGGCAGCTGTACCGCTAAACGCTCCCGCCCGGCAGTCATCGGGGACGTTCTTAAACGACTAGTCATTGGGGACGTTCTTGTTTGACTAGTCATTTAAGAACGTTCCCAATGACTAGTTCCCAATGACTAGTTTCGTTTGCGGGGGAGGCGTGGGACAATACCGAGCGAACGTGATTGGGCGTCTGGGAAAAGGGGTCGCGATGAACAAGTTGAGGACGCTTGCCGACGTGTTGCGCCAGGCTGGCTTTGCGCGCATCACGGGCCTGTTTCTTATCTTCTATCTGCTGTGCTCGACGGCCGTTTGGCTGTCCGAGCCCACGACCCTCACGTTTGGCGATGGCCTGTGGTTTAGCTTTGAGACGGTCTCGACGATCGGCTTTGGCGACATTCCGGCCGAGACACCGGTTGCCCGCGCCATTACCGTCATTCTGAGCGTCATCAGCATCTTCTACATCGCCATGCTCACGGGCGTGGCGGTGAACTACTGCAATACGCTTATCAAGATGCGTCAAAAGGACACCATGGCGCGCTTTATGGATGATCTGGAGCATTTGGAAGAGCTCGATCGCGACGAACTTGCCGACCTTTCGCGTCGCGTGCGCGAGTGTCGTCGACGCCAGCGCTAGAGCGGGCGCCGCGCGTCACGATGAGGGGGGGCTGAATATGAATATCACCGTGTACCTGGGTGCCAACACTGGCAATGACCCGGCATTTCTGCCCGCGGTACAGGAGCTGGGCAACTGGATTGGCGCCAATGGACACGCGCTGGTATACGGCGGGTCCAAATCGGGGCTGATGGGTGCGCTCGCCGATAGCGTACTCGAGGCGGGTGGACACGTGACGGGTGTTGAGCCGAGCTTTTTTATCGAGGCCGAGTTTCAACATGACGGTATCAACGACCTTATCGTGACGAGCGATATGGCGGAGCGCAAGGCCAAGATGATTGAGCTCGGCGATGCGTTCATCGCATTTCCGGGCGGCACGGGCACGCTCGAGGAGATTGCCGAGGTCATGTCCGCGGTATCGTTGGGGCACCTGAGTGCTCCGTGCATTCTGTATAACCTGGACGGTTACTACAACGACCTCAAGGCGCTGCTCGGGCACATGATTGATAAAGGGCTTTCGAGCCCAAGGCGCCAGCACGGCATCTACTTTGCCGACGATTTGCCCGAGATTGCCTCGATTATCAACGGATAAGTCTTGAGCCTGCCCCACTATGGCTCCCAATGGTGCCGTTTGCAGCGCGGATGGTTGCCTCGTTCGGGCAACGCTCGCTCTACAATAAAACGTATCTATGTCGACTTTGACCGCGGGAGGACCCGATGGATAACCTTGCCAAACCCACGAACCGAGCGCTGTTTTTGGTCAGCGTTGCCGTGACCGGTGCACTCGCGGGTGCTGCAGTCTGGCTGTTCTTTTTTGCGATGGAGCACGGTATCGACTATCTGTGGACCGAGATTCCGCACGCGCTGGGCGTCTCTTCGCCCGAGCTTGCCAGCGGCCCGTTTGGCTTTTTGCCGTACCCGTTTTTTGTCTGCCTGCTGGGCGGCCTGTTAATCGGTCTGTACGAAAAGATGACAGGCACCAAGACCGATGACCTCAACCAGGTGATGGCTAAGGTTAAGCAAGACGGGCGCTACCCGTACGACAACCTGGGCAAGCTTTCGCTCGCGGCATTGCTGCCGCTGCTGTTTGGCGGAAGCATTGGACCGGAGGCCGGCCTGACCGGCGTTATCGCTGGTCTGTGCAGCTGGGTCGGCGACCGCATGCGTCGCTTTGGCGCCGAGTTTAGGGAGCTTACGCTGTTGGGCACTCAGGCCGCGCTGACGGCGCTCTTTACCGCGCCCGTCTTTGGCTTTGTGGCGCCGCTTGCCGGTAGCGCCGACGGCCAGGGCGAAGACGCCGACGATGAGTCCACGTCCGGCGAGATCACCATCAAGCTGCCCAAGGCGCAAAAGACGGTGGTCTACGGCATTGCGATTGCCGGCGGCCTGGGCACCTATCTGCTGCTCGGCCAGCTCATGGGCGGCGGCATGGGCATGCCCAGGTTCGAGTCCGCCGAGGTGGGCAACCTGGAACTTACCTGGCTCATTCCGCTGGCGTTGGTTGGCACCGCTTGCGGCTGGCTGTACTTTGTCTCTGAGCACGCGAGCGAAGCGCTTGCCCATGCAATAGGGGAGCGTCCTGTCGTCAAGGCCATGCTAGCCGGTCTGGTACTTGCCGCCTGCGGAACGGTTCTGCCCTACACCATGTTTGCCGGCGAGACCCAGGCCGACGTGCTCATGGAAACCTATCTGGCCATTCCCGCCGGCGTGCTTATCGCGACCGGTCTTGTCAAGGCCATGCTGACGCCCGCCCTCATCAACCTTGGTTGGCGCGGCGGCCACTTCTTCCCGGTTATCTTCTCGGGCGTAAGCCTGGGCTACGGCCTGGCCATCCTCACCGGCGCCGATCCGGTCTTTTGCGTCGCTGTCTGCACGGCATCGACGATGGGCGCCGTCATGCGCCAGCCCATCATGGTCGTGGGCCTGCTGCTCATGTGCTTCCCGCTCAAAGGCATCGTCTGTATGATCATCGCCGCCGCCATCGCCGCCGGCATTCCGCTGCCCAAGCCGCTGCGCAAGTAGCGCGGTTTTTCACGAGTCAATTCCAGGGGTACGAGATGATCCTGTACTTTAGCGCGACAGGGAACAGCGAGCATGTGGCGCGTCGCATTGCAGCGGCGACAGACGACAAGGTTGTGTCGATTGAGCGTTTTGATGTCGAAGCCCTTCGCCTTGTTGCGACGGAAGGCCCCTGCCAGCTGGGATTTGTTGCTCCGGTGTATGCCTGGGGTCTGCCGACACCGATGATCGAGTTTTTGAAGACTGCCGACCTGTCGATTGCTGCCGGTGCAAAGGGCGGCGAGCGCCCCTATACGTTCTATGTTTCGACGTACGGTTCGACGACCGGCCAATCTGCCAAGTTTGCCCGCGACCTGCTGCACGAGCGTGGGCTCGAGTTAGATGCGGCGATGAGCGTCAAGATGCCCGATACCTGGACGCCTGTTTTCGACCTGTCTGACCCTCAAAAGGTTGAGGGTATCAATAGAGCTGCCGAGGCGCAGATTGATGCCGTGATCGAGGCGGTGCAGGCACGCCGCACGGGCAACATGATGCGCCATCGCGTGCCTCTGTTTGCATCGTGCGCGTATCACGCAATTGGGCTGCCGCGCATGCAACAGACGAGCAAGTTTGCCGTCGATGCCGATCGCTGCATCGGCTGCGGCCTGTGTGCCAAGCGCTGCCCCATGGCGGCGATTGAGATGCGCGACGGCCTTCCCGTCTGGACAAAGCCGGAGTGCGCAGCCTGCCTTCGTTGCCTGCACCGTTGTCCCAAATTTGCCATCTCGCACGGTAAGCGCACGTCATCCCACGGTCAGTACAGGCATCCCAAGCCAGGTGTGAGGATGTAGCGGCTGCTGGCCGCGCTACTTCCAAACCGCGAGCGCCGCAGTGCCCAGTACGATGAGGGCGAGACCGATGGCGCTGCGCCGCGAGACCTTTTCGCTGAATGCCAAGCGCGCAAATAGTACCGATACGACAATCGATAGTTTGTCGATCTGCACCACGACGCTCACCTGGCCTGCGGCGATGGCATAGTAATAGAGCAGCCACGATGCTCCGGTCGCGATGCCCGATGCCGCGAGAAATACGAGCTCGTAGCGGTCTACGTGCACGGCTTGGCCCATCTTGCCTTTAGCTGCCACGATTGCCCATGCCATAACCAGTACCACGCAGGTGCGGATTGCCGTGGCCAGGTTTGACTCGACGCCTTCGATGCCGATCTTAGCGAGGACGGAGGTGAGTGCTGCGAACATGGCGGCGCCGAGGGCGTAAGCGAGCCAGGTCCGGTCTTGCTGCTGCTCGGGTCCGGCGGATTGCTGCTTCTCGGTCATTAAAAACGTGCCGAGGGTAATGACGGCGGTTCCCACGAGCTTAACCGCAAGGTTGCTCGTCTCGCCAAAAAGCACGATGGCGATCAGCGCGGCGAGCACGGTGCTCATCTTGTCGACCGGTACGACCTTATTGACGTCTCCGATGCTCAACGCCTTAAAGTAACAGATCCACGAAGCGCCGGTAGCGAGTCCCGAGAGGACGAGAAAGAGCCAGGATCTGGGTTCGATGCTGCCAATGGTTCCAATGGATCCAGAAATGCCCGCCATTGCCCAGGCGAAAACGAGCACCACGCAGGTGCGAATGGCCGTCGCGACATCGGAGTCGGTCTGCTTGATGCCGCATTTGGCCAAGATGGATGTGATGCCGGCAAAGAATGCTGACGCAAATGCTGCGACGACCCACGACACGGGTTGAGCGCCTCCTCAAAAAAGACCACGCCAGATCTATGGCGCATGTCCAATGATACCGCGCTTGCCTATAGGTTGCGTGCCCGGTAGACCTTGGTGCTGATGGCGCAGCTGACAGCGCCAAGGACGACCGTTGCCAGCGCGGCAATTCCTGCGCACAGGAAGCCAAGAACGGAAGGATCGGGATTCGCCCCGGCAATCATCGACATGAGCTGGTTGCTGATGGGGTTGAATGAGTTTAGCGTGACCATGATAAGGCACATGTATAGGGCGTATAGACCAACGGATAGGCGTTGCGCCTTCATGTGTTCAAATCGAAAGAACAGAGGCAGTACCAAAAACACCGCCATGAGGGAGAAAAGCATCGATATTGCCGAGGCGATTGCGGTCTCAAAGACGGTCTCTCCCGTGGAGGGGATACCCACGCTGTTTAAGATCGGGATGGCGACGATACTCAACAGCACGGCCGCGCACGTCATGATGACCGAGAAAATAGTGATGCACAGGTAGCGTGCGCTGACGATGTCTTTGCGTGAGATGGGCAGCGTTGCCCGATAGCGCTCCCATCCGTTTTGGTTGTCGAGCCCGGCCAGCGACGTCATGGCCATGATAGGCGACATGGCACTGATCGCGAAGGCGCCGGCGGCGCTCATATCGGAATCACCATTCGATGCCCTGACGGCGGTCAGCACGACGAAGATGAACAGGCCGACACCTGCGATGCTCGGGACGAGCGTGCGAACGATGGCAAGCTCGGACATAATGGCGCGTTTCATTTCAAAGCCCCTTTCAGCATGAAGCGAAGATAGTCATCAATGGTTGCCCGATCGCAGGGAATCTCGGGGAAGGCCTCGAGCACTTCGCGGTGGTTGGGCACGAGCACGTCCACGCTGTAGGCGTGGCGGGCGGCGCGGGTGCCTTCGACGCAAGCCATGAGCTCGGCGGCCTGTGCCTGGGTGCAGTGGGCGATGCCGGCGCGGTCGGTAATGTCCTCGCGTGGCAGGTCAAACACAATCGAGCCGTTATCGATGCAGATGACGCGGTCGGCAGCACGATCGAGATCAGACGTAATGTGGCTCGAGAGCAGCACGCTGCGCTGGCCGTCGGCGACAAAGGCGAGCAGCTCATCGAGCAGTTCCTCGCGTGCCATGGGATCGAGGCCCGCGGTGGCTTCGTCCAAAACGAGCAGCTTGGCATCGTGGCTGAGCGCGCAGGCGAGCTGCAGCTTCATACCCATGCCGCGGGAGAGGTCCTTGACCTTTGTCTTGGGATCGAGGCCAAATCGGTTGATGAATCCGGCGAACGTTTCGCGGTCCCACGTGGGGTACGCCGGGCCTACGAGCGCCTCGATCTGGCCCACCTTGAGCGTGGAGGGGAAGGGGCACGTGTCCAGGACAAGACCGACGCGGGAGCGTAGATGGCGTTGCGACTCATCGGGCGCGTCGGCGCCACAGCGCTGCCCAAACAGGTGCACTTCGCCGGCATCGAGCTTTATAAGCCCGAGAGCAGCTCGAATCGCCGTTGTTTTGCCAGCACCGTTGGCACCAACAAAGCCGACGATCTGGCCAGGCTCCACGGCAAGCGTGACGTCGCGCAGCGAAAAGCGGTCGCTTACAGTGCGTGAGATGCCTTTGAGTTCAAGCAAGTTTTGCATGGTATAGCCTTTCTTGCAGATGGCTACTGCATGGTTTCGGGGGCTACCAGGTCGAGCATCTCGTGCAGTTTGTCGCGCGTGACGCCCAAGGCTTCGGCTTGGCTTGCCGCTTTCGCAAGCAGCTCTTCGATATGACAGAGCTGGTTTTCGCGCAAAAGCTCCTGGTTGCCCTCGGCGACAAAACAGCCCTTGCCCCGCACGGTGCAGATAAACCCGAGCTGCTCCAGGTCGGCGTAGGCGCGCTTGGTGGTGATGACGCTCACGCCAAGATCGCTCGCGAGTACACGGATGCTGGGGAGTTTGGCGCCCGCAGCGAGCGTGCCCGATAAGATCTGAGCTTTGACTTGTGAGGTTATCTGCTCGTAGATGGGCTTGTCGCTCGAATTGGATAGGATGATGTCCACAGCGGCTCCTTAGCTGTTGGGCTACACGTGTATATAACCGGTAAGCACAGTATATATACACTATGCACAGTTCTGCAAGAGGCAAATGCGGATTGGGCCGGTTGCCCAGGCCCCAACTGATGAATTTGTCCTGATAGGTGCCCTAGAGCGGGATTTCGCGGCTACAATAGGGCGGTTACATCGACGTAATGCACTCAATGCAAGAAAGGATCCGCATGGCAAGCCTGTCGGATGAAATCTCGTCGCGCCGCACATTCGCGATCATCAGCCACCCGGACGCCGGTAAGACCACGCTTACCGAGAAGCTGCTGCTCTATACCGGCAGCATCCAGACTGCTGGCTCGGTCAAGGGCAAGAGCTCGGCCAAGCACGCCGTCTCGGACTGGATGGACATCGAGAAGGAGCGCGGCATCTCCGTCACCTCCTCGGTGCTGCAGTTTACCTACAACGGCGCCTGCGTCAACATCCTCGATACCCCCGGCCACCAGGACTTCTCGGAGGATACTTACCGTACCCTTATGGCCGCCGACGCTGCTGTTATGGTCATCGACGGCGCCAAGGGCGTTGAGGCCCAGACCAAAAAGCTCTTTAAGGTCTGTACGCTGCGCCACATTCCCATCTTCACCTTTGTGAACAAGCTCGACCACGAGGCTCGCGATCCGTTTGAGCTCATGGAAGAGATCGAGAACGTCCTGGGTATCAATACGTATCCCATGAACTGGCCGATCGGCAGCGGCCGCAATTTCCGTGGCGTGTTCGACCGTCAGACCCGTCGCGTTATCGCCTTTGAGGGCGACGGCCACGCCAACGCCACCAAGAAGGTCGCCGAGGTCGAGGCTGAGCTGGGCGATCCTTCCATGGACGAGCTCATCGGCGAGGAAAACCATAAGAACCTGATGGACGACATCGAGCTGCTCGATGGCGCCGGCGACGAGCTCGACTTGGATGCCGTGGCCTGCGGCAAGCTGAGCCCGGCGTTCTTTGGCTCGGCGCTCACCAACTTTGGCGTGGAGCCCTTCCTCAAGGAGTTCCTGCGTCTGGCCCCGACGCCGCGCGCCTATACCGATACGCTCACCAGCGAACCGGTCGATCCCTGCCGCGACGACTTTAGCGGCTTTGTGTTTAAGATCCAGGCCAACATGGATAAGAACCACCGCGATCGCATCGCCTTTGTGCGCATTTGCTCGGGCAAGTTCGAGCGCGGCATGGACGCCTTCCACGTGCAGGGCAACCGCAAGCTTAAGCTTGCCACGGGCACGTCGATGATGGCCGATGACCGCGCCATCGTGGACGAGGCGTACGCGGGCGATATCGTGGGCCTGTTCGATCCGGGTATCTTTAGCATCGGCGACACTGTGTGCTCCGGCAAGCGCCACGTGCAGTATCCGCAGATCCCGACGTTTGCCCCCGAGATGTTCGCTCGCATTACGCAGGTCGACACGCTCAAGCGCAAGCAGTTCGTCAAGGGCATGGAGGAGCTTGCCCAGGAGGGCGCCATCCAGATCTTCCGCGAGCTGGGTGCCGGCATGGAGAGCGTCATCGTGGGCGTGGTCGGCGTGCTGCAGTTTGAGGTGCTCGAGCGCCGCCTTAAGGCCGAATACCGTGTTGAGGTTCGTCGCCAGCCGCTGCCCTATACGGACATCCGCTGGATCCAGAACGACCCCGATACCATCGATATCCCGGCTCTTTCGCTCACGCGCGACACGCTGCGCGTCGAGGACATGCGCGGCGGTAAGCTGCTGCTGTTCACGAGCCCGTGGAACGTGGATTGGGCAACCGACCACAACCCCGACCTTATCCTGTCGGAGTTTGGCAACGTAGCCTTTTAACGCATCGGCGCGGTGGTCCTGCGGGGCTGCCGCGCCGTTTGCTTGCCTGATGCCGTGTGAGCGGCTATCATACCCACCGTCGTCTCAAGACCGGGGCGTCCGAGCAATTCGGGTCCGATATCCTGCTCGTTAAACCTAAAACCAAAGGAGTACATAATGATCAAGAAGGTCATGGAGGACTACAAGGTCCTGTTGCGGAGCATTCCCGCGGCAACGGTTTCGCTGTTTTTCGTGAGCGTCATCATGATGAACCTGCTGGCCAACAAAGAGCTCATCAGCCTGCCGTATCTGGCACTCGATTGCGGCTTTGTGGTGAGCTGGGTTTCGTTTTTGTGCCAGGACATGATCTGCAAGCGCTTTGGTGCCAAGGCATCCATTAAAATCTCTATCCTCGCGCTGCTGGTCAACCTTGCCGTGAGCCTGTGCTTTTGGGCATGCTCGCTCACGCCCGGCATGTGGGGCGCTTACTACGACACGGGTATGATCGAGGTCAACACTGCCCTTAACGCTACCATCGGTGGCACCTGGTACGTGGTGCTGGGCTCTTCGCTTGCCATGCTCGTTTCTGCCGTGGTTAACTCCACGCTCAACCAGTCGCTCGGCCGTATGCTCAAAAAGAATAACTTTGCGAGCTTTGCCTTCCGCTCCTATGTGTCCACGGGTGTTGGCCAGTTTATCGACAATCTGGTTTTTGCCATCGTGGTGAGCCACACGTTCTTTGGTTGGACCTGGGTGCAGGTCCTTATGTGCTCGCTGACCGGCGCTGTTGCCGAGCTGCTGTGCGAGGTCTTCCTGAGCCCCGTGGGCTACAAGGTCGTGCGCGGCTGGGAGCGCGAGAATGTGGGCTCCGAGTACCTCGAGCGCCACGCAACCGCTTAAGGAACAAGTATGCGGGTTTTGATCACGGGTGCTTCGGGCGGTATCGGAGCCGCATGCGTGCAGCGCTTTTTGGACGAGGGCCACGAGGTCGTGGGCTTTGATCTGCTGCCGGCGGCGATCGAACACGAGCGCTACCGCCATCTGATTGTTGATGTCCGCGAGCCGGGCTCGTTTCCAGGCGACCTTGAACCCCAAGTGATCGTGAACGTTGCCGGTACGCAGGATTCGGCCGACGATATCGCCGCCAACCTGTGTGGCACCATCAACGTGACCGAGCGCTACGCTTTTGTGGGGGAGGGGCTCGCCGCCAAGCCGGCGCCCGCTATCAAATCCGTGGTCAATGTGGGGTCGGCGAGTGGGCATACGGGGTCGGAGTTTCCCGCCTATGCCGCCAGCAAGGGCGGCGTTATCGCCTACACCAAGAACCTTGCAAACCGCTTGGCACCGCAGGCCATCGCCAACAGTGTGGACCCGGGCGGCGTTATCACGCCGCTCAACCGTTGCGTGATGGAAGACGAGCACCTGTGGAATCAGATTATGGAGCTCACGCCGCTTAAACGTTGGGCCACCGCCCAAGAGATCGCCGAGTGGATCTACTTTGTGGGCGTGACCAACCGGTTTATGACCGGACAGAGCCTGCTCATTGACGGTGGCGAGGCTGGCCGCACACAATTTATCTGGCCCGAGTAGAAAACGCGCCCGATGGCAAGATTGCCGTCGGGCGCGTTTTTGATGTATCGATTTTAGCCGAGGCAAGTCCAGTTGACGGGGGTCGAGCCGTGCTGTTCGAGTAGTCGATTGGCAGCGGAGAAGGGGCGCGACCCCATAAAAGCTGGGAGTTCTGCCGTGGCACGGTTGGCCGAAAGCGGCGAGGGGTGTGTGGAGGCCAGACAGAACTTGTCGGTTGCCTTGCCCGCGCCGGTTGCGACGAGCTTACCTTCGACCATCTGCTGGGCAAAGCGGCCCCATGCCAAAAAGACTACCGGCTGGGGCAGCTGGCAGCAGCGTTCGATAACGTAGTCGGTGAGCGTGCTCCAGCCCAGTTTGGCATGCGAGTTCGCGGCATGCTCGCGCACGGTGAGCGTGGTGTTGAGAAGCAGGACGCCCTGTTGTGCCCATGGCGTTAGATCTCCTGTGGCGGGAATGGGGCAGCCCAGATCGGCTTTGAGCTCCTTATAGATGTTGCGCAGGCTCGGCGGCAACTTGGTTTGCGTCGCGGGGACCGAGAACGACAGCCCCATGGCCTGGTTGGGTCCGTGATAGGGGTCTTGACCCAAGATGACAACCTTGACCTGGTCGGCCGGCGTGTAGGCAAGGGCATTGAGGATGTCGTCTTGTGCCGGGTAGATGGTTTGCTCGGCACGCAAAAGGGCGATGCGCTCGAGCAGCTGGTTCGTAGTGTCACGTACCGGCTGTGGCGCATCGCCCAACCAAGTTGCTATGTTGCGGTCGCGGGTCGCGGCGTCCATGGGGCTCCTTTACGTCAGATGCTCTGTCGGTATCTATTGTAAAGGCGCACCGGTTGCCTTTATGCCACGGCTGTATGAAGAGTAGGGTCTACGAGACGTGCTCGGGCGCTCCTGCCATGCGAGCTTGTTCATGTGCGCGGAGGCGCGGAAGCTCGACGGTTGCCACCATGACGCCGGTGAGGATGAGAGCTGCACCCAGGAAGGCGATGGGGCTCAGGACCTCGCCGACCAGGAAGAACGAAAAGACGGCGGAGCAGACCGGCTCGAGCGAGAAGGCGAAGCCGGTGGTCTCGGCGGGCACGTGGGGCTGCACGAGCGTCTGGGTGATAAAGCCGTAGGCAGAGCAGATGAGTGCGAGCGCGACGACAACGACGATCTCGCTGGGCGTGCTGGGAAGCGTGAAGCCGCCAAAGACGCATGCGGCAATGCCCGAGAACAGGCCGCCGAAGCCCAGCTGCCAAACGCCCAGAGCAAGCGGATCGACTTCTTCGACAAAGCGCTTGGCGACAATGATGTGCCCGGCATAGACAAAAGCGGAGAGCAGCATAATGATCGCGCCGGGATTCAGGCTAGTAAAGTCGGCGCCCGAGAGCAGCAGCATGCCGCAGGTGACGATGGCGGTGCCGACGAGCACCTTGCGCTCGGGGGCGCGGCGCAGCAGGGCGGCGTTGGCAAACGGCACGATCACGACCGTCAGGCTCTGCAAAAAGCCGGCAGTGGAGGCGGAGGTGAGGCTGGAGCCCAGGCACATGCAGGTGAGTTCGGTTGCCATGATGGCGCCGATGATGGCGGCGCGGACCATAAGGTCGCGGTTGATGCGGAAAGCGCGCTTGTGGAAGAGCAACAGGCAGGCCACAAAGGCGATGATGCAGCGTAACGCGACGATGCTCGTGGCGTTCATGCTGTTCATGCCGATCTTCATGAGGGGATACGAAAAGCCCCATGCGACGGGAACGGAAAATGAGAGCGCGATTGCTTTTTTGCGATCCATGGGACTCCTTTTGTTACAGAACGGTTTCGTAAAAAGGATTCTGCTCCCAGATGTGGATGTAGTAAAGCGAATGTATCTTCAGTATGATTAAGAAATACTAATGTTGACAGGAAAAATCCTGGCAAAACGTTTTACGGCTGCATTGATATGGAGGCACGATGGCATCGCGGTATCAGATTGTTTGTATGGTGGTCGATTGCGGTAGCCTGAAACGTGCGGCGGACGAGCTGGGCTATACGCAAAGTGCGGTGAGCCAGGCCGTCAAGGCGCTCGAGCGCGAGCTGGGCACCACGCTTATCGAGCGCGGAAAGCAGGGCGTTTCGCTTACGCGCGACGGTAAACAATATCTGCCGTACCTGCGCCAGATCGTGACCGCCGAAGCCGAGCTCGAGGGCAAGCGCCAGGAGCTGCTGGGGCTTTCGTCGACTGATATTCGCATTGCGACGTTTACCAACGTGAGTCGTACCGTGCTGCCGCGTGTGATCCGCGACTTTGGAGCGCTGCACCCGGGCGTGCACTTTACCCTCAAGCAGGGCGATTACACGCGCAACGCTCAATGGGTGCACGATGGCGTGGTTGATTTTTGTTTTACGGCGCGCGGATTTACCGCTGGGCTCGAGAAACGCGTGGTCTATCACGATGAGTTGGTGGCGCTGTTGCCGGCCGTGCATCCGCTGACGGCAAAGGAAAAGGTGACGCTCGCCGACCTGGCGTCCGAGCCGTTTGTGCTGCTGGATGAGGGCGAACAGAGCCTGGTGCTCGATGCATTCGCGGCGCATGGACTGTCGCCGCACGTGACGAGTGAGGTGACCGACGACTACACCATCATGGCGATGGTGGAGGAGGGGCTAGGCGTGAGTATGCTTTACCGCCGTACCGTCGAGGGCATGCGGGCCGATATTCGCGTACGTCCCATCGTGCATGCCCCCTCGCGCGACGTGGTGGCCGCCTGGCGCAGCTGGGACACCATGCCTATCGCCACGAGGCGCTTTATCGACTATATGAGCTCGCATATCGTCAATTAATGACTGGCGTAGCGTTGAGCGCGGTGTTTAGCGGGCTGTCGCTTTGGCTTGGGTGGCGCGATAGGTGCGTGCCGGGTGGCAAAGTAGTACCGCTACGACCATAAAGAACGCCGTGGTGCCCAGGCTGATGGGGTAGACCATCATGATGTTCGCAAAGGTGCGGAAGTGCGGGAACACGCAGAACACCCAATAGAAGCGGATGCCGCAGACGCAGATCATGGTGATGAGGGCGGGTGTGAGCGAGATACCAAAGCCGCGCAGGTAGCCTGACATGTTTTCGTAGAACATGCTAAAGGCGTACGCCGGGAAGATCGAGCACACGCGGATATAGCCGATCGAGACGATGTTGGGATCGCTGTTAAAGAGCGACAAGATCTCGCGCCCCAGGCCGACAATAACGATAATTGTGGTGAGCGCGACGATACCGCCTTCGACCAGGCAGACCTTGAGCGTCTTGGTGCAACGGTCGATCTGGCGGGCACCGTGGTTTTGTCCCACAAAGGTGGTGCAAGCCTGACTAAAGCTGTTGAGCAGGTTGTAGCACACGTACTCCAGGCTCATGGCGGCGCTCGATGCCGCCATGACCTCGGTGCCCAGGCTGTTGATGGCGGACTGGATGATGATGTTGGCGACGGCAAAGACAGCGCTTTGGATGCCGGCGGGCAGGCCGATCTTAACGATGCGCTTGAGGGCGACGGGGTCGATAGCCAGGTCGCGCGGGGTGACGCGGACGACGGAGTCGGTCTTGAGCAGGCGAATAAAGAGCGTAGCGGCGCTGACGGTGTAGGCGATGGCGGTGGCGATGGCGACGCCCGCGACGCCCCAGTGGAGTACGGGGACAAAGATGAGGTCCAGGCCAATGTTGAGGACGGTGGACACGGCAAGCGCCTGTAGCGGCATGCGGGTGATGCCGACGGAGCGGAAGATTGCGGCTTCAAAGTTGTAAAGCAAGATTGAGGGCATGCTGAGCAAAAAGACGCGTAGGTAGAGCGAAGCGAGCGGCATGGTTTCGGCGGGAACGTTGAGCGCGGCGAGCATGGGCTCGGCAAAGATCTCGCCCAGCGCGATGACGACAAAGCCTACAAGCGCCATCAAAATCGAGGTGTGGACGGCGCGTTTGACCATGTTCTGATCATTGCGGCCGATAGCGTTGGCGATGACCACGTTGGAGCCAAGCGACATGCCGATAAACAGGTTGAGCATAAGACTGGTAAGCGGAACATTGGAGCCGACCGCCGCCATGGCGAGGGTTCCCTGGTCGCCCGAGAAGTTACCGATGATGACCGTGGCGATGAGGTTCGACAGCTGCTCCAAGATGCTCGTGGCGGCCACGGGGAAGGCGAACAGGGGAATATTGCGCCACAACGAGCCGGTGGTCATGTCAATGTGCTTAGATACGGTATCAGCCATACGCTCTCAATCTCTAACATGCTCTTTCGTGCTTATTTGCGCAGATGATGATACTCCTAATCGACTAGTCATTGGGGACGTTCTTAAACGACTAGTCATTTAAGAACGTCCCCAATGACTAGGTGGGGAAGGCGTGCGACAATGGTGGGCGTTGTGTTGTTCGCGCTAAGGAGTTGCCATGTTGTTGTGTCCCGTTTGCCATGAGCCGTTGGTGGGCGACGAGCGCGGTGCTGCGTGCGCGGGCGGACACCGGTTTGACCGTGCTCGCGAGGGCTATCTATATCTGCTGCGCTCGTCCAAGAGTGGCGACTCCATGGGCGATCCCAAGTCGCAGGCGCGCAGCCGTCGTGACTTTCTGAACCGCGGTTACTATGCGCCGTTGCGCGATGCGATGGTTGAGCTGGTGCGCAAGCAGGTGTCTGGGCGCGCCACGTCTACGAATGGCCCCATGACGCTGCTCGATATTTGCTGCGGCGAGGGCTATTACACGAGTGCCATGGGCGCGATGCCGGGCGTGGATGCTTACGGGTTCGACTTGGGCAAAGAGATGGTGCGCCTGGCTGCCAAGCGCGGCGATGCGACCTACTTCGTGGCCAACATGAAGGATATCCCCGTGGCCGATGGCGCCTTCGATATGGTGACCGAGCTCTTTGCTCCCTTTAACGATCGCGAATTTGCCCGCGTACTGGCGCCAGAGGGTTCGTTCTATACCGTGGTGCCGGGCGCCCGTCATCTGTTTGGGCTCAAGGAGGTGCTCTACGACACGCCGTACCTTAACGATGAGAAGCTGCCGAAGACCACCGAGCTCGAGTTGGTCGGAACGCAGCGGGTATCTGCGAATATTACGCTCCAGACGCAGGCCGACATCGAGGCGGTGTTCCAGATGACGCCATACTACTATCGCACGCGCCCTGCCGACAAAGAGCGCCTGGCAAATTTGGACACCCTTCAAACCGACATCGACTTCATCATCGCCGAGTACCGCCACGGTAAATAACCTGCCAAAAAGGGACAGGTTTGTTTCGGTAGGTTTTATCTGGGCAAACGTAAAGGGCCGACCGCGGAGATGCGCGATCGGCCCTTTTTAGCTGCTTGATAGCAGGGGCTATGGGAGACAGGTGCCTACAGGCGGTCCTTGTTCTCGGCCTTAACGGCGTGTGCCTGCTGAACAAAGAACAGGTCGTACACCACGATGACAAAGGCGCCAAAGTTGATGGCGTCGCCGCCAAACGCGGGAAGCGTGAGCACCGCTTGGGCAAGCGTGGCGACCGCGGCAACAATACCGAGCTTAAACGCGCCGTCCACCTGCGAAGGCTTGTTGGCGCCCTTGATACCGGCGACGCCTGCGGCAAGGTCGACGAGACCCTTGGCGATAAGCACGACCGCTGCGAGCGTGGCGTACGAACCGTACGTGGAATCGAGACCGCCCGTGGCGATACCGACGCCGGCGGTGACGAGGCTGGCGATGCCCAAAACAAAGTAGATGAGAGCAAGGATTTTGAGAGTCTTGCGAGTGAAGCTCATGGCTGGTCCTTTCGATACGAGTACGCCAACTTGGCGCACCCAATGTACTGCACATATGGTGAAGCACATTGTAGTTCAACGCGGCGATGCATGCGTTTGAAAGCGTCTCTTGCCCGCACGGTCCAACCTTTCAAAAAAGAAAGCTGGGCGTAAGTCAAATCGATGGCAGCGTATGCGCGGCGCTGCGATGATGGGGCCATGGTAAGAGCTGGACCGAAGGAGAAGCCATGATGTACGGAGCAGGGCAAGTGCGTGAGCCGCGGTCGTTGGGAAGGCGCATGAGTGATTCCGTGATCGCTGCCGTGTGCACGGGATTGATGGCGGTGCTTTGCATTGGGATGCTGTGGGCCATGTCGCATGTGGGACAATAGCGGACGGTTGGGTGCTGGCATAAACGGCGCTCACGTATTCGTTTTGCTTGCTAAGGAGTACTCATGGGCGTAGTCGATCCCTTTTCTGTTGCTCGGGCCGCGGGGCTTGAGCTGACCGGGAAGTCCGAGGGACTCACGCTCACCGACGGCGCGATGGAGCTGCGCGCCGATTTCACCCGCATGCATCCGCGGCTCAAGCAGGGCCGTTTGCAGCAAGAGCTGCTGGTAAAGGCTGCGCGCACAAAAGGTATCGAGTGCCCATGGGCGATTGATGCCACGGCAGGCTTTGGCGAGGATTCGCTGCTGTTGGCGGCCGCGGGCTTTACCGTCGATCTGTATGAGCAGGATTGCGTGATCGCGGCACTCCTCAAGGATGCTTTGGATCGCGCGGCAGATGATCCGGCGCTTGCGACAGCCGTGGCGCGCATGCGCTTACATGCGGGCGAGGACAGTATTACCGGCCTTCGCCATACAGCTGAGCTGATCGGGCAGGGCGAGCTCGCGGCTCCCGACGTGGTGTATCTGGACCCCATGTTTCCCGAGCGTACTAAAAGTGCGGCGGTCAAAAAGAAGTTCCAGCTCCTACATCATCTGGAACAGCCGTGCGCCGATGAGGAGACGCTGGTCGAAGCTGCGCTTGCGGTGCATCCGCGCAAGGTCGTTATCAAGCGGCCGGCGAAGGGGCCGCTGCTTGCCGGCGTTAAGCCGAGCTATCAACTTGCGGGCAAGGCCGTTCGTTACGATGTTTTGGTGCCGCCGCGCCCGTAGCTTGCGTGCGATGGCTGGCGCTCCGTCAATGCTGTGCCGATGCAGTGCCTATTTCCAAGGGTGCGACGTCAGGTGCCATCCACCGCAGTATTCGCATTTGTAGCAGGCCAAACCACGCCGCCCGCGGTTTTCGCAGTCGGCCATAACAGCCTCGGCCTCAGCGCGTGTGTCGTAACGGTTTTTGCGCCCGCACGACTTGTAGCGCCAGGCCTCATCGCGCTCGGCGTCCAGGGCGTCGCGGCGCTCGTCTTCGCGCGCAAACAGGTCGCTCATATCGCCGCCGGTGGCAGCGCTCAAAAACTCGCTTTTTGCCTTTGACCAGGCGGCTCGCTTTTTGCTCCCCATCTGCTTCGTGCCCCTCTCCAAACGCTGGTATCATTGCTCAACCAAAGTGATACCAATAAACGTGAGGCCGCCGCGTGATGATCAGAAAAACCCTCGATACCGACATTCCCGCCGTCATGGCTATCTACGACGTTGCCCGCGCTTTTATGCGCGCACATGGCAATGCCACGCAGTGGCCCGAGGGCACGCCTTCGGCCGAGCAACTGGCTGCCGACATCGCCGCCGATGGCAGCTATGTGTGCGAAGTCGACGGCCGCGTAGTGGCGACGTTTGCCTTTTTGCCGGGCCCGGACGAGTGCTATGACGTAATTGAGGACGGTCAATGGCGTAGCGACACTCCGTACGCCGTGCTGCACCGCGTGGCGTCCGATGGCACCGTGCACGGTATCGCGGCTGCGATGTTTGCCTTTGCCAAGGAGCGCGCCGATCACCTGCGCATCGACACGCATCAGGACAACCTACCCATGCAGGGTGCGAGCATCAAGGCGGGGTTTGAGCGCGCCGGCGTCGTGTATGTGTCGGACGGCACGCCGCGTGTTGCGTTTGACTGGCTGCGCGAGGCATAAGAGCGAGGACGCGTATCAATAATTCGCGCGAACGAAAATGGCCTCGGGTGGGGCCATTTTCGTTCGCTGTGCTGTTTTGCAAGCCGGCTTTCGCAAGGCGCGAACCTACGAAAATCACCGCGCGGCAACGCGGAGCGATGAGCTCGGTCGGGGGATAGGGCCCGCTTCGCCCGCCGGCTCGTAAATTGTATCATCCAGTGTGGAACGAGGACGCCCGTTGCCGCGTGCGATGGGCTTGTAGCTTGTAATAAGAGGAGAGCCATGTCGAAGCAGGCAGTCGTTGGAATCTTGGCGCATGTCGATGCCGGCAAGACCACGTTGGCCGAGGCCATGTTGTTCAACGCGGGTCGCATTCGCAAGCGCGGCCGCGTGGACGATGGCGATTCGCATCTGGACACTAACGCGATCGAGCGCGAGCGCGGCATTACGATCTTCTCGTCGCAGGCCGTGCTCGACCACGGCGATACCCACGTCATGCTTGTGGATGCGCCCGGCCACGTCGATTTTTCGGCCGAGGCGGAGCGCACGCTGCGCGCGCTCGACTATGCGATTTTGGTTGTGGGTGCCAACGACGGCGTGCAGGGGCACACCGAAACCCTGTGGCGCCTGCTTGCGCGCTATGACATTCCGACGTTCATCTTTATCAACAAAATCGATTTGGAGAATCCCGGCCGCGATGTTTTGCTGGCACAGCTTGGGCAACGTCTTTCCGAGGGCTGCCTGGATGCCAGCGAACTGTTGGTGGGTGGTGCCGTTCAGGAGGACGCTGCTGCGTTGGACGAGGCGGCGCTCGAGGAGTTTCTCGACGCAGGGGAGCTTTCGACTGCCACGCTTTCGCGGCTGGTCGCAGAGCGAAAGTTGTTTCCCTGCTTTGCGGGCTCGGCGCTCAAGGACCAGGGTGTGGCAGAGCTACTCGACGGCATATGCGCTTTGATGCGCGAGCGAATATGGCCCCAGGAGTTCGCCGCGCGAGTCTACCGCGTGAGTCGTGGAGACCGTGGCGAGCGTCTTGCCTGGGTCAAGGTGACGGGCGGTGTACTGCGTGCAAAGCAAGTTGTCGAGGGATGCTCTGGCGCCTCCACTTGGGAGCAAAAGATCGACCAGGTGCGCATCTATAACGGCGAGAAGTATGAGCTTGCCCAAGAAGTTGCTGCTGGCGGTATTTGTGCCGTGACGGGCCTTGCGCACGTTCGCCCAGGGGATGCCTTGGGCGCGGAGCCCGTGGGCGATGCGCCTGTCATCGCTCCGGTCCTCACCTATACGGTGCTTCCGGGCGAACACGATGTCCACGCGGTGTTCAAAGCACTGACAGAGTTGGCGGACGAAGATCCCATGCTCGGCGTAAGCTGGAACACTCATCTTGAGCAGATTCATTTGCAGCTGATGGGCGCCGTGCAACTCGAGGTCGTGCAGCGGGTGTTGGCCGATCGCTTTGGCCTTTCGGTTGCGTTTGAGTCTGGCGGCATTCTCTATAAGGAGACTATTTCGCAGCCGGTCGAGGGCGTGGGCCACTTTGAGCCGCTGCGCCACTATGCCGAGGTACATCTGCGCCTGGAGCCGTTGCCAGCGGGTTCGGGCGTGCAGTTTGGCACCGTGACCTCGACCGACGAACTCGATCTTAACTGGCAGCGTTTGGCACTCACCAACGCCATGGAGCGCGATCACCTGGGCGCGCTGACCGGCTCGCCCATCACCGATGTGTGCATTACGCTCACGGGCGGCCGTGCGCATGTCAAACACACCGAGGGCGGCGATTTTCGCCAGGCCACGTACCGCGCGATTCGCCAGGGGCTCATGCAGGCGCGTGAGGCTGGCGCGGCGGTACTGTTGGAGCCGTGGTATCGCTTTGAGCTCGAGGTGCCGGGGGAGTGCGTGGGCCGGGCGCTCTCGGATGCCACGCGTATGGGTGCCGAGTACGAGCCGCCGACGATAACAGGCGACCGGGCGAAGCTTGCGGGTCGCGTGCCGGCATCCGAAGTGCAGGATTATGCGCTGGAGGTGGCTGCCTACACGAGCGGTCGCGGTCATCTGTACCTGGAGTTCGCCGGCTATGCGGCTTGCCATGATGCCGAGCGCGTCATCGAGACGGCCACCTACGAGCCCGAGGCCGATCTGCCCAACACGCCCGATTCGGTCTTTTGCTCTCACGGCGCCGGTTACACGGTCAAATGGTGCGACGTACCCGCCGCGGCGCACGTAAAGATCGATCCCGCCACCTTTCGCCCCTGGCGAGAAGCAGACGCCGAGTTTTTCGGCCATAGGTGATAGAAGGTCAGTTCCTTTATCGTATGCTATTGGTATAACTCGGTATAAGTTGGTATAACTGTTACCAGGGTTTACCGATCCGAGGAGGCCGACATGAATCCAAATCCCTTTAAGCCCACGGCTGGCAAGCGGCCTCCGATACTCATCGGCCGCGAGTCGGTCATCGAAGATTTCGAGGAAGGGCTCGATAACGGCGCCGGAGCGCCGGGTAGACTCATGCTCATTACGGGAAACCGCGGCTGTGGCAAGACGGTTCTCCTACGGGAACTGCAACGTCTAGCCAATGAGCGCGGATGGGCGGTTGTCTCCGATTCCGCTTCGCTTGGCTTATGCGACCGCTTGGCCGACGCGCTTCGCTCGAATAAACTCGTTGTGACGTCAATGGAGTTCGGTCCGTTGTTTGGCCGGATGTCGGTCGAGGCGGCGCGGGCAAAGGGCGAGACGTTGCGAGGGCTGGTCAACGAGCGCCTCAAGAGGCTCGGTCCAGGCAAGGGCATACTGTTTGCGATTGACGAGGCGCAATCGGCGTCTATCGAGGAACTGGCGGCTCTTGCCGTTCTCTATCAGCAGGTGCTCGGAGACCAGGATGCCACGGGCTTGCCCGATAGCGACCAGCGCGGTCTTGCGCTGGCGTTCGCCGGCTTGCCCAGTATGGTTGACGATCTGCTCGAAGAGCCGAGCGTGACGTTTTTGCGGCGTGCCCAGCAGCGTACGTTGGGGGCGATATCTTTGCCCGAGGTGCGCGATTCGTATATCCAGACGGTCAAAGACGCTGGTCTTTACGTTGACGCGGAGACGGCGGACCTTGCGGCGCGCAAGAGCATGGGGCATCCCTACATGGTTCAGCTGGTGGGATATTACATGTGGCGCTCTGCCGTCCGGCGTGGCTCGCAGGTCATCGAAAGGCGCGATGTCGAGGATGGCCATGCGGATGCCGTCTCCGAGTTCTACGAAGCGGTTGACGCGCCTCTGTATTACGGGCTGCGCAGTCCACAGCGCCTCTTTATCGAGGCCATGGCTGCTGACGAGGGTGAGCCGACGCGCATGGCGGATATCATTGAGCGCTGCGACCGTACTCAGAGTTGGGCGAGTAAATATCGCGCAAGCCTGATTCGCGAGCGCGTCATCGAGGCTGCCGGATACGGCCTCGTCCGGTTTACCGTGCCCATGCTGGGCGCGTACATTCGCGATCGAGTTTTATGGCATGAGTAGGGTGATAAAGGTGACGGAACAGAAGATGAGCCCGCAGGCTATCGAGGTACGCGGCGCGCGCGTCCATAACCTCAAGGACATCGATATCGACATTCCGCTGGGAAAACTCGTGGGCATTGCCGGCGTGTCGGGCTCGGGCAAGAGTTCGCTGGCGCTGGGGGTTCTTTATGCCGAGGGCTCGCGTCGCTATCTGGAGGCGCTCAGCACCTATACCCGCCGTCGTCTGACGCAGGCCGAGCACGCCCAGGTGGACGAGGTGCTGCACGTGCCGGCGGCGCTCGCATTGCATCAGCGCCCCAGCGTGCCGGGCGTGCGTTCCACCTTTGGCACCATGACCGAGCTCAACAATAGCCTGCGTCTACTCTTTAGCCGCTGCACCCATCACGTGTGCCCGCATTGCGGGGCGCGTGTGGAGCCGAGCCTTAACGTGGCTGCGGGCCTGTCGCTCACGTGCCCTGCATGCGGTCGTGAGTTCTACGCGCCGAGCGCCGAGGACCTTGCGTTTAACAGCGGCGGTGCGTGTCCCACCTGCGGCGGCACCGGTGTCATGCGCGAGGTGGACGAGGCGAGCCTGGTGCCCGACGAGTCAAAGACTATCAACGAGGGCGCGGTGCTTCCCTGGGGTACGCTCATGTGGGATCTGATGAAGCAGGTGGCAGGTGAGATGGGCGTGCGCACCGACGTGCCGTTTAACCAGCTCACGCCTCAAGAGCGCGACATCGTGTTTCATGGTCCGGCGGTTAAGAAGCACATTCTCTACGTCCCCAAAAACGGTGAGGGCGCCACGCCACTCGACTTTACCTACTACAACGCCGTCTATACCGTCGAGAATGCGCTTGCCAAGGTTAAGGACGATAAGGGGCTTAAGCGTGTAGCTCGCTTTTTGTGCGAGAGGCCATGCCGTGACTGTGGTGGCACGCGTCTCTCCGAGGCTGCGCGCCAGCCCCAGGTGCGCGGTATCAATCTGGCGCAGGCGGCGGCCATGACGCTGGGCGAGGCGATTGAGTGGGCGCGCGGGGTGCCTGCATCTTTGCCGCCCGAGATGCGGCCCATGGCGACGGATATATGCGATTCGTTTTTGAGCGCGGCCCGTCGTCTGGTCGACCTGGGTCTCGATTACCTTTCACTCGATCGTGCCGGTGCCACGCTCTCCACGGGTGAGCGCCAGCGCGTGCAGCTTGCCCGCGTGGTGCGCAACCGATCGACGGGTGTGCTTTATGTACTGGACGAGCCCTCGATTGGCTTGCATCCTGCCAATGTCGACGGCCTGGTGGGCGTGATGCGCGATCTGGTGGATGACGGCAACACCGTGGTTGTTGTCGACCACGATACGCGCGTACTGGCGGAAGCCGACTATCTTGTCGAGATGGGCCCCGTTGCCGGAGCGGGCGGCGGTAACGTGATCGCTGCCGGTACGGTAGACGAGGTCGAGCAATCGCAGAGCAGTCGCATCGCGCCGTTTTTGCGCGCAGACCCCAAGCGCTTGCGCCCGCAGGTGACTGACGAGGAGATGTTCGACCAGGGCCACATCCGCATGGCAACCGATGCCATCCATACCGTAAAACCGCTCGAAGTCGATATCCCGCGCGGCCGCTTGGTCGCGGTGACGGGCGTTTCGGGTTCGGGTAAGACGACGTTGGTGCTCGAGACGCTCATTCCGGCACTCAAGGCGCAGGCAGCCGGCGAGCGCCTGCCGGGGCACGTGCGCTGGGTCGATGCCGAAGGCATTGCGCGTGCCAACCTGATTGACGCCACGCCCATCGGTGCCAACGTGCGCTCGACGGTGGCGACCTATGCCGACATCCATGATGAGCTGCGCCGCGCCTTCGCCCGTACGCCCGAGGCCAAGGCAGCCGGTTACAAGGCGGGCGCCTTTAGCTACAACACCGGCGCCTTGCGCTGCCCTACGTGCGATGGCACGGGCTCGATATCGCTCGACGTGCAGTTTTTGCCCGACGTCGAGATCGTCTGTCCGGCATGTCGCGGTTCTCGTTATGCAGACGCGGCTTCGCATATCCATCGCGAGGGCAAGGACGGGAGTCTGCTTACGCTGCCGCAGCTCATGGACATGAGTGTGGACGAGGCCATCGACGCCACACTGGGACTCAAGAAGGTTCAGACGCGCTTACAGACCTTGCACGACCTGGGCCTGGGCTATCTCACGCTCGGTGAGCCCACGCCGGCGCTCTCGGGTGGCGAGGCGCAGCGCCTTAAGCTCGCGAGCGAGATGGGACGTGTGCAGGACGATGCCGTATTCGTATTCGACGAGCCCACGATCGGCCTACATCCGCTCGATGTTCAGGTACTGTTGAACGTGTTTGACGGCCTCGTTGCCAAGGGCGCCACAGTTATCGTGATCGAGCATGACCTCGACCTTATCCGTAACGCCGATTACGTGATCGACATGGGCCCAGGCGGTGGCGACGCGGGCGGGCAAATCGTCTGCGCCGGTACGCCGGGTGACATCGCGGCCTGCCCCGCAAGCATCACCGGTCGCTATCTATAGACAATGAGGCAAAGGGACAGCCTCTTTGCCTCATTGATGCCTATTTCACGCATTGAGCCGCGAGATAGTCACGGAAGAATGGCAATTCAAATGCGACGAGCCCTCGTCCTCGTTCTCCGATGATGCCGGCATCTATCATGCGGCGTCGGTAGCGGGAGACCTGCTGCGGCGAACGCTTAAGGCGCTCGATAAGGTCGGCGGTGGTGGACTCTTCTTCGTCATCGAGCATGGCGATGAGGAATCGCTTGTCCTCTGCAGTGAGTTCCCGATAGGTTGCCGCGAGGATTCGGTCGTCCATCTCGTCGCGCGCGATTTTGATTCCCAGGTCAAAGTCGCGTGACGAGATTTCCTTCGAATCGCTTGTGAGATCCCAGGCACGGTAGCCTACGAGTTGCAATAGGAAGGGAAAACCAGAGATCGAGCGAACGGCTCTATCGATTCCCTCGGCATCTGCTAGGCGATCGTTTTCCTGGATTGTGCGAATCAAGGCCTCGCGTACGTCATAGTCGGCAATGCGACCCAGATGATATTGTTGGGCGCGGCGAAGGAACGAGACCGTCTTGTGGTTCAGTAGCGTCGATACGTTGTTGGGAAGTCCCGCCATGAGCAGGGCGACGCGTTTCCCATCGGTCACAAAGTGCTGATACGTCGCTGCGAGCTGAATCATCTCATCGAGTGTCGGGTCCACCTCGTCAACCGTGACGAGCAGACCGGTGCCCGCCTCGTTGAGCTGGTCGATGATGTCGCTCATGCGATAACGCCAGGTTGAGGCATCGTGAACGCGATTGACCTCGATGCTGCCGAGCGGTGCAATTCCGAGGCCGGTGACTTCGAAGTTCTTAGACGGGTCGATAAGATGGCCGGCAGCACGTTTCGCCCCGAACTCGATTTCCTCAAGCATTCCCGGGAGCGCGGTCGTCTTTACGGCTATCCAGCCGTGGGATTCCGCCCTTGTCGCGAGCGACGACATGAGAGCGGTTTTACCGGTTCCACGCGCGCCTGAGAAGATCGAGGTCAATTCTGGGCGCCTACGCTGGCTCAAGAAGGCACGGTCCAAATCCCGAATAATCTGTTGTCTGCCAGCGAGATGGGCAGGAACCTCACCAAAACTGGGGGTAAACGGGTTCTCGAGATATTTCACAAGGCTCTCCTTTCACACCGCCGTTTAACTTCATTTTACTTTAGTTAATTCTGATTAAAAGTGAGGGCTCTTTATCTAGAGCATCAATTAGGCGTGTGTGCCATCGGCGTGGCGCTTGAATGTGACAAAGGGACAGCCCCTTTGTCACATTCCCGGAAAGCCTGCCTGGCGCAGGGCCTCGTAGAGGACGATGGCGGCGCTGTTGGAAAGGTTGAGGGCGCTGATGCGGTAGTCGTCGGGATTGACGAAGTTGCCGCAGATATCCTGCCGAAGGATGGCCTCGTGGCTGTCCTCGGTATGCCCCAGCGATTCCTCGTGAGCTTCCCATGCCTCGGCGTTATCGAGCGAGTCGCAATCGCGCAGCATCGGGATGCGCTCGCAGCGCTCGGGCGCCGCGGCAAGCAGTGGCTCGGGAATGCCCGAGCTCTCGCTGCCAAAGACCAAGTAGTCGCCATCGCGGTAGGTACTCTGCGCATAGGTTCTGCGCGCCTTTTTGGTCAGCAGATGCAGGCGCTCGTCGGCAGGGGAGAGGCCGTTGCGCGCAAGGAAATCCTCCCAGCTGGCATAGGTCGTCACGTCCAAGTTTTGCCAGTAGCCCAGTCCGGCACGACGCACCGTCTTGTCGTCGAGCGAAAACCCCAGCGGCTCCACCAGATGCAGACGGGCGCCGGTGACCACGCAGGTACGGCCGATATTGCCTGTATTGGCCGGAATTTCGGGTGCATACAGCACGATATTGAACATGAATCTCCTTGGCTCAGAACGAAAAACCACCACGAAGGGCACCTTCGTGGTGGTTTGGCGGTTGTGTAGGCGGAAAAATGCCCGCTTGGATAAACCTAGGCGCGGTGCCAGTCGGTCAGGCAGGCATCGAGGGAGGCGATGAGCGCATCCTTGTCCATGTGACGGCCGATGATGCACAGGCTCGTCATGCGGTCGCCCGTCTCGTCGTCCCAAATCTGCATGATTTCGGGGTTCTCGTCGATGATCTTCTGCTTCTCGCCCTCGGGCGCCGAGTCGACAAACAGACCGTTCTCCATCAGGCGCATTTGGTGACCGGCCTGCTCAAACATGTAGCACATGTCCGGATCGCCGGTCTGCCACAGCGGGCCCTTGACGCGGATGACCTCGTCGGGCCACTCCTGCTCAACAAAATCGGTGAACTTCTGCAGGTCAAACGGCTTGCGGCGCGAGTACACAAAGGTCTCGATGTCGTACTCGAGCACCTCGGGGTCGTCGTGCTCCTCGGGATGCTCCATGGCCTCGATCCAGGCGGCGGAGTTGTAGGCGCGCATAAAGTCAAAGCGGTCGGTGTCGAGCAGCTCCTCCATAGGAACCTCTCCGTTTTGGGCCTCGACGATCACGGCGTCCTTCTGCAGGCTGCGCACGATGGCCTTGAGCTCGGCGATCTGCTCAGGGCTCACGGTATCGGTCTTGTTGAGGATTAGCGTGGAGCAGAACTCGATCTGCTGGATGAGCAGGCTCTCGATGTCGTCCTCGTCGATATCCTCAGCCAGCAGGTCGCGACCGCCGTTGAACTCGTCGTACATGCGGGCACAGTCGACCACGGCCACGATGTTGTCGAGCGCGAGCTTAGGCTCGCCGCCCACCTTGGCCTCGTCGCAGAAGCTCGAGATGGTGTAGGCGATGGGGATGGGCTCGCAAATGCCCGAGGCCTCGATGATGATGTAATCGAAGTTGCCCGAATCGGCGATGCCCTGCAGCTGGTTGGCCAGGTCATCCGAAAGCGTGCAGCAGATGCAGCCGTTGGTGAGCGGGATGAGGTCGTCGGTCTCGGAAAGGCCGCCGTCGGCGATGAGGCTGGCGTCCACATTGATCTCGCCGATATCGTTGACGATTACGGCGGCGCGGATACCGCCATCGTTAGCGAGGATGTGGTTGAGCAGCGTGGTCTTGCCGGCACCGAGGTATCCGGTAAGCATGATGATTTTCACGGGTTTGTTGGGCATGTGCCCTCCTTTGTTAGACATGGCTTACAGTTGAATCATATGCCAAACGCCTGCTCTTATACCCACGCGCTGGCAAATAACACAGGCTACTCCCAGGCTCCCCATACATCGGGGCAATAACCGACGGTGGCCTTTTTGCCGTTACGCACGATGGGCTCGGCTAGAACCTGCTGGTTCTCGAGCAACTTGTCGAAGCGCTGGCTGGGGGTGAGGTGCTGGATGAGCGCGAGCGTCTCCTCGTCCTTGGCCTTGGGGTTGAGCAGCTTGTCGATACCGCCGACCGCCTGCATCACGCTCGTGAGCTTGCCCTTGCTCATCTCCTTTTCCTTAAGGTCAATAAACTGCACCTTAATGCGGCGCTCTTTGAAGAAGCGCTGTGCTTTCTTGGTATCGAAAGACTTTTTGGTGCCAAAAATTTGCACGTTCATGTATTTGTTCCGCCGTTCTACCTGATGAAGTTGGTGCGCTCGCGATCGGCTTCGGGGGCTTCGATACCGGCGGCCTGTCCTGCCTCGATACAATGCAGGAGCCAGGCCATGTTCTTGCCGATGTTGCGCATGGTGGCTAGGCCCTCGGCGTCCTGGGCGGCCTCGCCCGGCATGGCGCCAAACACGTTGTTCCAGTACGTGGAAGCAACCACGGGCATCTGGTTGATGGTGAAGTACTTATTGAGCACGTCGAAGGTGGTCGACGTGCCGCCGCGACGGGCAACGGCGACGGCAGCGCCCGGCTTGTGTGCAAAGGCTTTGCTGCCGGCATAGAATGCGCGATCGAGGGCCGAAAGGATGCGTCCGCTGGGGTGCGCATAGTAGACGGGCGAGCCAAAGACAAAGCCATCTGCCTGCTCGGCGGCAGCGATCAGCTCGTTCACCACGTCATCGTCAAAGGTGCAGCGACCGCCAAGCTTGCCGCACTGGCCGCAGCCAATGCAGTCGCGAATGGGCTTGGTGCCCAGCTGAAACACCTCGGTATCAATGCCTTCGGCATTGAGTTGCTCGGCGACTTCGGCGAGTGCGCGGGCGGTGTTGCCGTTTGCCTTGGGGCTGCCATTGACCAAAAGAACCTTCATCACAAACTCCCTCTGCTGTCGGTGACTTCTGCAGAGGATTATCGCACGATGGGGGAGGCGGTGTGGGCGCGGTGCTAATCCAGTTTGGTACCTGGCACCTGCACGGCTTTCCCGAGCAACGCTTTGAGCTCGTTCAAAATCGAAACGGGCTGACGGTCGACGCCGTCCAGATGGAGCGTGGCCACGCGAATGGGCGGCTGATATTCAAATGGGCCAAAGAGCACGGGCGAACCCAGGAACCGCTCGATTTCCTCTGCAATCGCATCGGTTTCTTCGGGATCAAAGTCGTCGAAAAGAGCCACGAACATCGGCCCCGTCGAGCGGAACATACGACCCTTACCGCGCGAGCATTCCACCAGACAGGCGGCACATTCTGCCAAAACGCGGTCGCCCGCATCAAAGCCAAAGCGGGCATTGACCTGAGCGATATCATCGATTTTAATGGCGATCAACCCCGCCTTGCGCGCCACGCGACGCATTTCGCCAATGGCGTTGACCAGGGCGTGAATATCGCCCAAGCCGGTCACGGAATCGGTCGTATCTGCCAAGCTTCGGTTGATGATAATGCCCACATACATGCCGGGCTCGGTATCGGTGCCGTCCAAGCGGTAGCCCGTGCAGTCGCAAAGCACGTATTTTCCGGTGGCATCCATTACGCGATACTGCATGTAGTGGAAGTGCCACGTGCCGTTTATCACCATGTCGAGCTCGACACGTACGTTGTCGCGGTCCTCGGGATGAACGCGGGCGAGCCACATGTCGAGTGAGTTAAAAGGGTGCTGGGAGGACAGGTCAAAATCGCGCACGGCGTTAACCGACCATTGCGATTCTCCCGTATCGAGATTGAGGATAAACGGATAGCGCGTCTCGGAGCTCATGGAGATCGCTTGGAACACCCGGTCGTTGCAGGGAAGCTGATCGACGATTGGGCGTTGCGGCGCGTCATCGTCTTTCGGTTGCTGCACACGATGCATAAGCTTATAGCGATACATCTTGCGATCGGCATCCATTGTCATCTGGCGACGCGTGTCGCCAGCAAGTGGATCGACGCGCGAGCAGCCAAAGCTAAAGCTGCCGATCATGGGCGCCTTGCCACCTGAGCTCGCCTCGATCAGCCTGGTACGTACCTGCTCCAAGCGCTGCTCGAGTTCAATCTCGTTTGCGGAGAGCGAGATGAGCACAAACTCGTCTCCACCGATACGGAACAGCATCTCATCGTGCTCCATGGTTTCGGAGAGCGTGCGGCAGATGCTCAGAATATAGCGATTGCCTTCGGCGTGGCCAAACCTATCATTGCAATGCTTGAGATGGTCGATGTCAATATAGGCGCAGGTGAAGGGGTCGCCTTTGCGCCAGAGTTGCTCGACGTGACGGTCGAATCCGTTGCGGTTGCCCAAGTTGGTGAGCGGATCGATATAGGCGTTGCGCTCAAGCAGCTGGCGCTCTTGTTGCAGGATGGCATGCGTCTTTTGCAGTTGCTCGCCAACGGCGCGTAGCCCAGCAGGCAGCGCGGCAACATCGAGTTCGGCGGTCGAGACGCCGTTCGCAAGTCGCTGAAGATAGGCAATAATCGATTGCTCGCCCAGGCGATACGACTCGTTCATGATGGATAACCTCCTTGGGCGGAACAACGGTTTGTATCATATCCCCAATTCGGTTTGAATTGGGGATATAAGTTAGCTAATGGAGACAAATATCCCCTTCGACGGTGGCGTTTTGCGCGCGAGCGTATCAGTTGTTATTGCCGCCATCGAGCAATGCCTCAAAATCCTTCGCCTGCATGGGGCGGTAGTAGAGGAAGCCCTGAGCGTAGCGGGCGCCCATTTGTCGTAGCATGTTCGCCTGCTCATTTGTCTCGACGCCTTCGACCACGACGGGCAGATGGAGCGACTGCGCCATTTCGAGCATCGATGAAATGATTTGCGTGCTGCGGCCTTGATCGCGGTCGGTGGGCACAAAGGTGCGGTCGAGCTTGATGACGTCGACGTTGACGTTCTTGAGCATCGCGAGCGTGGACTGGCCGGTGCCAAAATCGTCCATGTAGGTCGAGAAGCCACGGGTGTGCAGATCCGCGGTCAGCTTATCCACGGCCTCGGACTCTCCGGTATAGGCGGTCTCGGTGATCTCGATGTGCATGAGTTCGGGCGGCAGGTTGTACTGGGCGGCGAGCGACCCCATATGCTCGGCGACATCGCAGGCAAGAATGTCTACGCGCGACACATTGAGGGAAATCGGAACCACGCGAAGTCCTCGATTGAGGCGCTCGCGGAGCCACATGGCGACGCCCTGCCAAACATATTTATCGAGCGTCACTACAAAGCCGCTTTCCTCGAGTGCGGGGATAAACGTTGCGGGCGAAATGAGAGAGCCGTCCTTGTTAATCCAGCGGGTGAGTGCTTCGGCGCCAATAATCTCGCCGGTTTCCATATCGACCTGGGGCTGAAGATAGTACGTGATGCGACCATTTGACAGCGCGTACTGGAATTCGGTCAGCGTGCGGTTGAGCACGATTTCGCGCTTGTACTCCTCGGGGCAAAAAATGGCAATGCGCTCCTTAAAGTCGTTTTTTGCGCGCCGATTGGTAAACATGGCCTTTGCCTGCGCATCGATGGTGATCTCCTCATTGGAATCGATGGGGTAAACGCCCATGGACGGCCAAAAACCTACGCCGCCATCATACCTGGCTACTGCCTCGCGAACGCGGTTGTAGATTTGATGGACGGTGATGTGCTTAAAGGGGATGAGTACGCAAAAGTCATCTCGGCCCCAGTACCCTGCGACGCCCATGCCGGCATTCTCGATGTCCTTGAGGACCGTGCCCACATCGGCAAGCAGGCGGTCGCCTTCGGCCTGTCCATACCATTCGTTAAACAGGCGCATGTGGCCCATGTCGACCGTGGCGATGCACCAGGCGCCGTCGCGCCTTGCCTCGAGAAAAGCGTTGGCGCGCCGCATAAACTCGCTGGGTCGATAGAGGCCCGTGAGCGAGTCGATACGTTCGGCGATGGCGCTTTTGCGCTCAGCCTCGGGTATGGGGAGGCTGTCGTTGGGAACAAGCCCGCCGGCCGTGCGAAGGCGACGGTCGAGTTCGCCTAAAACGGCGGTCGCCTGATGGGTTAAGTGCTCGTAAAATGCCGGGACGACAAGGCAGACGGGAGTAATGGTGTCGCCTGCGATTCGAACAGGAGCGAAAACGGCCTCTTTAAGGTGGCGGGTCAGTTGCTCGAATGCCTCGTGGTCCAGGTCGTTGCTGAGCACGACGAACTGGACGCTTCGTGAACGGTAGACCCGGCTCCTGCCGCGGGTGATCGACAGCATGCGGCCTGCGTATTCGGCAAGCATGTTGTCGACAGCCTCGGCCCCGTAGAGCTCGTTGAGCTTTGTCGTGCCACGAACGCGCACCGCTATAAGCCCTGTCTCGCAACGATCGCGGCGGCAGGCGTCGATGGCGTTGGCCAGCATGCGCTGCGTTCCGAGGCCTGTGGCGGCGTCGACGGTTTCGGCAAGTGAGTGGTTGACGAGCTCGCCGACATAGAGCGAGGGGACATTTCCGTCGCCGTCGATACGAAACCCGCGAGCACGGCAAAGGACGTAGTCGCCGACGGCGTTGCGCACACGATACTGCATGACGCGACGGTGCTTGGTGCCGTTGTAGACTTGGTCGATGTCGTTGATGCAGGCCTCAAGGTCGTCGGGATGGACGCGCGTTTTCCAGTAATCGCGACAGTTGTCTATGTGCTCCGAGGGAAGGCCAAGATCGCGCAAGGCACCTTGTGACCAAAGGGTGCGATGTTTGTCCAAGTTCTCGATAAAGAAATATCGGCCCTCATTGAGCATCGAAAAGGCGTCAAAAATTCGATCGCTTATTTCGAAGTCGTCGGCGTGAACTTGCGTGATATTGCGTCGATCGAGGTGCATGGCATGACGTAGCTTGTAGTCGTACATGCGATGGTCGGCATCGAGCGTCATGCGATTGGAAGCTTCGCCCAGGGCGGGGTCGGCATGTGACACTCCGTAGCTAAACGAGTGGGGCATCTCGGAATCGTTGTTTTTGAGCAGAACCGTTCGGCAGTGTTTCAGACGTTCGGCGAGGTCGTCCTCGGTTGCAATCGTAGATAGGATGGCAAACTCGTCGCCGCCTATGCGAAACGCCGCTTCGCCCACCTTCATATACAGATTAAGATAGAGACTTACCTGCAAGATATAGCGGTTGCCCTCGTCATGTCCAAAGACGTCGTTGCAGTGCTTGAGATTGTCGATATCGATGAACGCCATGGTAACGGGGGCGTCCTGCTCCCAGAGCTCCTCGAGGGAACGGGCAAAGCCGCCACGGTTGCCAAGCCCGGTAAGCTGGTCGGTAAAGGCGGTCCTGATCAGATCCTCCTGCCGCTCGAGAAGGTCGCGGACGGTCTTTTCGAGCGTTTCGGTGTAATTGCTGACAGTTTCCATGTTCTAAGTGGCTTTCTGAGGTCGGGGCGGATTGCGTCGGGCGAGCTCGTTGTGTACACGCGTCGTTGCTCAGCGCTTTGCATGTATCCAGGCCCCCGCCTTGCCGCGTTGTTGAGTTAATTTGCCGGCTAATGTTCGCTGTTGATAACAGCTGAGTAGTGTAAACAATAGTGCTCAATTATATATGGGTGCACATGCTGTGGGCGGCTATTGTTCGACAAGCGGTAGCGCGACGATGCGATGTTCGATAAAAATGCGACTGGGACGATATATGTTGACGGGTATACTTGTCCCGTTTGAATTTGTGGGGACGGAGATGGTCGCATGGCACAGTCAAATACGACGCGCACGGTGGGGCTGGCACTCGAGGGAGGCGGCTACCGCGGTATGTATACGGCGGGCGTGCTCGACGTTTGGATGGAGCACGGCTTAACTTGCGACCATATGGTGGGTGTCTCGGCGGGCGCGGCGTTTGGCTACAACTTTAAATCGCGCCAGATCGGCCGCGCCATTCGCTACAACAAGGCTTATTGCGCCGACAAGCGCTATGCGGGTGTAGCAAGCTGGCTGCGGACCGGCGATATGTTCAATGCCGATTTTGCCTATCACGAGGTGCCTATCGAGCGCGATCCCATCGACTTGGAGGCGTACCGCGCCTGCCCCATGCGATTTACGTGCGTGTGTACCGATATCGAGACGGGCAAGGCCGTCTATCACGACCTGCCCTATGGCGATGAGCGCGATATCGAGTGGATCCGGGCGTCATCGGCGATTCCTGTGGCGACGCGTCCCGTTGCTATTGACGGGCATAAGTATCTGGATGGTGGCGTGGCTGACTCTATTCCCAGCGCTTGGCTGTTTGCGCAGGGGTATGACCGCAACATCGTGGTACTCACGCAGCCGGCGGGCTTTGTGAAGCAGCCCAACAGCGTGATGCCCATGCTGCGTCGCGTGTTCCGTCACTATCCGGAGTTTGTCGCAGCGCTTGAGCATCGGCATGAGGTCTACAATGCCACGCTCGATGATTTGGCGCGTCGTGAGGCCGCCGGCGATATCTTTGTGGTGCGTCCGAGCGAATCGGTGAAGGTGCCGTCGCTGTGTCGTGAGCCCGATGAACTTGAGCGCATCTATCAGATTGGTCGCCGCGATGCGGAGGCGACTTTGCCGGCGTTGGAAGCGTATCTGGCGGGGTAAGGGTCGCATGTGGAAAGCGCATCCCGGAATGGAGGTCCAAACTGGGATGCGCTTTCCATTGCTGAAGATGTGAGGCTGCGAATCGGCTGCTCGGCTTATGGCTATGCCTGCTGCCAGGTGTCGACAAGCTCCTTGGCCGCGGCGTAGGGGTCATCGGCGCTGCAGACGGCGCTCACCACAAAGAAGCCGTTGACGCCGGTGGCCTTAAGCTGCGGCAGGTCGGCTGTCTTAACGCCGCCGCCCACCACGATGGGCACGGGGCTTGCCGCGTGGAGGGCGGTCAGGTCCTCAAAGCTCTTGGTGATGATGGAGCCATCGGCTGCGCGTCCGCAATCGCGCTTGGTCTCAGTCTCGTGGAGTGGGCCGATGCCCAGGTAGTCGACTAGGCTCATGTCGGCGGTCTTGACGTACTCGAGCATCTCCTCGCAACGGGCCGAAAGGCCCACGATGGCGTCGGGACCCAAAAGTTTGCGGCAGACCTCGACGGGAATATCGCTCTGGCCCACGTGCACGCCATCGACAGCAATACCCTGCTCACGCGCGGCAAGTACGCAGTCCAGGCGGTCGTCGATCAGCAAGGCGACCTGACCGGTCTTGCCAGCCTGTGCGATTGCCTGCGCGGCGTCGCCGGTCAGCGCGATGATCTCGCGGGCGCTTGCCACCTTGGAGCGCACCTGGATGCAGGTAAAGCCGGCATCGAGCGCCTGGGTCACTACATCGCCCACGGGGCGCCCCAGCGTGTTTTCGGGGCCGAGTACCAGATAGGCCGAGATATCAAGGTTGTCGCGGATGCTCATCGTGCTTCCTCCTGCTTTTTGATCTGCGCTTCCATGCGCTCGAGCTTGCCGGTCATGGTGTCGGTAAATCCGGGTCGAATATCGGCTTTGAGCACGACTTCGGTGCGGATACCCTTGCTCGCCAACACAAAGGTTGCGTCGCGCACGACCTGCATGACCTCGTCCCAGTCGCCCTCGATCTCGGTGAACATCGAGGTGGTGCGGTTGGGAAGACCGCTCTCGCGAATGACGCGCACGACCTCAGCGACCTCGGCGGACAGCTCGTCGCCGGTGCCGCACGGGGCGATGGCCACGGCGACGAGCGTGTTCATGCCGGCATTGGTTACGGGCTCGGACATGGCTTATGCCTCCTCGAGCTCGAGTTGGTTATCGGCGATGTCCTGGGCGGTCGCGCGGTAGAGCTCATCGATAAAGGCGACCTTAAAGCTTGCCGGGGCGTCGGCGACAGCGGCGGCACGCGTGCCGGCCACGTTGTAGACGGCGGCGCCGCAGACGGCTGCCGTAAACGGGTCGGCGGCGCAGGCGTACACGGCCAGCACGCCGCCCTGCGAGCAGCCGCAGCCGGTGATCTTGGACATGAGCGGGCTGCCGCCGTGGGACTTGGCCACGGTCGTGCCGTCGGTAATCAGGTCGACTTCGCCCGAGACCACTACGGCGCCGCCGGTGTAGCGGGCGAGCTCCACGGCGGCACCACGGGCGGCGTCGACCGTGTCGGTGGTATCGACACCGCGCACGCGGCTCAGATCGGCCGTCTCGCCCTCAAGACCCCACAGGCCGGCGAGCGCGATAATCTCGGAGGCGTTGCCGCGCACGATGGCGGGCTTGTACTGCTTGAGCTCGTTTACCAGCTGGGTGCGCAGGCTACCGATGCCCAGGCCCACCGGATCGAGCACCCAGGGCTTGCCGGCGTCGTGTGCCGCCTTCGCCGCGCGGGGAATCGTCTGCTCGTAGATAGGGAAGAGCGTGCCCATGTTGAGATAGATGGCGCCGCCGCCGGCAACGAGCGCTTCGCCCTCGTCGGGCAGATAGACCATGGCGGCCGATCCGCCCACGGCGAGCTGTGCGTTGGCGACAAAGTCGATCGTCACCGTGTTGGTGATGGAGCCGGCCATCGGATTGGTGGCGCGAATCTCCTCTACGGCCTTGACCACATTTTGCTTAAGCTGTTCCGAATCAATCACTGCACATGCCTCCTTGGCATAGAAAAGGGGCGCTGTGCATAGACAGCGCCCCTGTAAAGGCGGCATGCTCCCTACGCCAGCATTAACTGACAGGTTCAAAGGATTGGGCCCCATGCCCTCTCAGCCTTGTGGTTTGCACCGCCGGCACTCCCGCATCGAATCTGTTGTTCCCTATACTAGCGCACCTGCCAAAAAGGGACAGGTTTATTTTGGCAGGTCGTTACAATAGGTAGGACCGATACGAATGGGGGCCTTATGATTAAACTTGTGCTGACCGATATGGACGATACGCTGATTCCAGCCGGGCATGACGGCGCCAGCGACTACGCCATTGAGGGTATTCATGCCATGCAGGCGGCGGGTCTGCACTTTGGGCCGGTTTCGGGTCGTCAGCCGTCCGCGATGGGCTGGATGTTCAAAAACCGTTCCGAGTGTTTTTCGACCGGTGCGTTCTGTAACGGCCAGGTGATGTTTGTCGACGGCGAGGTTGTTGCCTCCCGTGCGAGCGACAACGGTGCCCTCATGCGTCTTGCCGACTATCTTGAGCAAGAGACCGACGATACCTATCTGAAGGTCTATAGCCTGGGCGATGACTTTTGGGGCAACGATGCCTATTGCGTGACGAGTGATCCCGAGCGTGTTCGTCGCGCCATGGAGTCGGGCGGCAACGCATGGCTCAAAGGCGAAGAAGCCCCGTGCCGTCCCGTCGTCGATGACTCGCCGGTGTTTAAGGCGAATATCTGGAGTGCCCGTTCGCGTGAGGAGCTCGCGGAGCTACGTGAGCGCGTTGCCGCCGAGGTGCCGGAACTCTCGCTCGTGTTTCCCAACAACCGAGTGCGCCTGTTTGACATCCTTCCGGCTGGTTGGGACAAGGGCTGCGCTGCGCTGGAGCTAGCGCGCGCTTTGGGCCTGACGCCCGATGAGGTGGCCGTATTTGGCGATTCCGATAACGACCTGCCCATGATCGATGCCGTTCCCAACTCCGTTGCAGTCGCCAATGCCAACGAGGCTGTCACGGCTGCCGCGCGCTGGCATATCGGCGCTGCGGCAGACGATGCGGTTGCCGGGGCTTTGCATCAGATTGCCGCTTGCGCCGCGACGGGGGAGATGCCGCCGTTTATGCGCCTGCCGGGTACTGCCGACGCGAATCTCACGAACAGCTAAGGAGACAGCCATGAAGCTCCAGCAGCTCAGATATGTCGTCAAAGTTGCCGAATGCGGCAGCATTACCGAGGCCTCGCGCCGGCTCTTTGTATCGCAGCCTTCGATTACCGCGTCGATTCGCGATCTCGAAAACGAGATGGGTGTGCACATCTTTGAGCGCACCAACAAGGGCGTCATTGTGTCCGAGGAAGGCGAGACCTTCTTGGGCTATGCGCGCCAGGTACTCGACCAGGCCGACCTGCTCGAGGGCAAGTACAAGGGCGCATCCGAGCAGGTGCCGCACTTTAGTGTGAGCTGCCAGCATTATTCCTTTGCCGTCAACGCGTTTGTCGACGTGATCCGCGAGTTCGATGCCGCGCGTTACGACTTCACCCTGCGCGAGGAGCAGACTCACGAGATTATCGAGGATGTCGCGCATATGAAAAGCGAACTGGGCATCCTGTACTTATCCGAGCATAACCGCGAGGTCATCGAGCGCATGCTGGTGGCCAACGAGCTCGTGTTCGAAGGACTCTTCTGCGCCACGCCGCATGTCTTCGTCTGCGCCGACCATCCGCTGGCGGACCGCTCCAGCGTGACGCTCGAGGATCTGGAAGACTACCCGTTCCTGTCCTACGAGCAGGGCAGCTATAACTCGTTTTACTATTCCGAGGAACTGACCTCGACGTTTGAGCGCCGCAAGAATATCCGCGTGCGCGACCGCGCGACGTTGTTCAACCTGGCCATGGGCCTCAACGGCTACACGGTATGCTCGGGCGTGATCAGCCACGAGCTCAACGGCCCCGGCATTATCTCGATTCCGCTCGACGTGGACGAGTACATGGAGATTGGCATCATCACGCGCAAGAACACGACGCTTACGCGCTACGGTCAAGCCTATATCGACGCGATCCGTCAGCATATCTAGACTGCTGCGTCCTGTACAGGTCAAATCTCTTCATGGCAGTCCCAACTGATATAGGAAGCATCTATATCAAACTGTTATAAACGTATATTTTACGATGGCTATATGAGCGCTCATACTTTGTCCCAGTAAAGCAACCAATGCAAAGGGAGATATCTATGAGTGCTTTAACCACGCTGAACGCGCCGTTTCGCGCCGATATCGTCGGCAGCTTTCTTCGTCCACAGGCCGTAAAGGACGCCCGTGCCGCCTATGCTGCGGGCACACTCGACGCCGCCGGCCTTAAGGCCGTCGAGGATGAGGCCATTCGCGACCTGGTGGACAAGCAAAAGTCCGCTGGCCTGCAGGTGATTACCGATGGCGAGTTTCGCCGCAGTTACTGGCACCTCGACTTTATGTGGGGGCTCAACGGCATTGAACGCCGTACCTCGCGTACGGGCTATATGTTCCACGACGAGGAGACCACAGCCGACACCGCCGTGGTAACCGGCCCCATTAGCGGCGAGAACCATCCGTTCGTCGAGCACTTTAAATTTGTCAAGGCGCTCGAGGGGGAGGGCCAGGTCGCGCGGCAAACCATTCCGGCGCCGATCCAGACGTTCTCCGAAGTCACGCTCGACCGCTGCGACGGCCAGCAGGAGAGCCTGCGCGCTGTCTATAAGACCGATGAGGAACTTGCCGACGCCATCGCAGCCGCTTATCGCACGGTGATCGCCGACCTGTACGCAGCAGGCTGCCGCAACATCCAGTTTGATGACTGCACCTGGGGCATCTACTGCGACACCGATTTTGTCGCCAAAACCGGCATGAGCCCGGTCGACCTGCAAAAGGTAAGCGAGCTGGGCGTGGCGCTCAACAATGCCGCCATCGCGGACAAGCCCGACGATCTGGTCATCAACACGCATGTGTGCCGCGGCAACTACCACTCCACCTATGCCTTCGAGGGCGGCTATGACCCCATCGCGCCGTACCTGTTCGCAAACGAGAACGTTGACGCATTTTACCTGGAGTTCGATACGCCGCGTGCCGGTGGCTTTGAACCGCTGAAGTATGTTGCCCCCGGCAAGAAGGTCGTGTTGGGCCTGGTGACCACCAAGGCCGCTGAGCTCGAGAACGAGGATGTTATCGTCGAGCGCATCCGCGAAGCTGCAAAGTACGTGCCGCTCGAGAATCTGTACCTGTCGCCCCAGTGCGGCTTTGCCAGCTGCGAGATTGGCAACAAGCTGACCGAGGATGAGCAGTGGGCGAAGATCGCGCTGGTCAAGCGCATTGCCGAGCGCGTTTGGAAGTAACGCTACCGTTTGCAGGTGACGGCGCGTGCGAGACATGGCGTATCACGTACAATGGTTCGGATCGTATCGTTCGGGCAGGTTATCCGATATGCCTGATCGCCCTTCCATCATGAAAGGACATCCATGCCCCAGTTCTCGACGCCCACCGTATCTGAACTCGAGGAGACTGTCGAATAGTAGCTGCGTTCAGCCAAATTAAAAATGGCGTCCATGCGTATGTACGCGTGGACGCCATTTTTAATGCGTCAGTATCCAGTGGATGCCGCGCGCCATGCGCAGGTCAGTTTGGGCAAAATGATTGCCGGGGTTGAGCTCCAGCGTTGTTGGGATGTCGCGCTCGATAAACAGCTCTTCCATCGCACGCGTATCGTCGAGTACGTGCCTCATCATGCGGTTGGGCGTCTTGGTTTCCTTTTTACCGAGCGACAGATAGGCGGCGTCGGGCGTAGCCGTCATCGTGCGCTCGCGCGCGTAGTCGATAAAGCCGGGGAACCACAGCGACCCCGATGCACTCGCCACGCGCTCAAAGACATCTGTTTGCCAAAGCGCCCACAGTGCAAAAAGACCCGCCAACGAGTAGCCGGCAACGCCGCGCCAGGCGGGCGGTTGCGGGAGCGATGATTCGGCCTGGGGGATTATCTGCTTCAACAACTCGTCAAGAAAACCAGCAGCCTGTCCGCCAAAGGGCTCGGCATCTCGTATAGTTCCCTCACATTCCCAGGGGCTCAGCTCGCGATTCCAATCGAGCCCTCCAATGGCGACAAGGGTGAACGGCGGGCAGTCGAGCTCTCGGCAGCGCTCGTAGGCTTCACTACCGTCGCCCATAACCACGGGGAGATAGATGACGGGCGCGCCTTCCGCACACTCTGAATAAACGGTTATCTGCTTATGATGCGCTTCCAAGGCAGGCTTCTCTCGGTGTCGTGATATTGACAGCCTCAATTGTCGCACGCTGGCACGGGGGGAGACGCTAAAAGAAAGGCGCGGAGCCGCTCGATGCGACTCCGCGCCTTGTTGTTTTGCTTTAGCAGACTATGCCGTTACGCCACGAAGAAGTAGACAAGGAAGGCAAGGGCTGCGATCCACATGAGCGGCTTGATCTTGGAGGCCTCGCCCTTAAAGAGCGCGACGATCACGTAGGCGATAAAGCCCAGGCCGATGCCGGCAGAGATGGAGTAGGTGAAGGGCACGCCGGCGACAATCATGAACGCCGGGAAACCCTGCGACACGTCGGACCAGTCGATCTCGGAGGCCTCGCTCATCATGAGGTAGCCGACGTAGACCAGAGCACCGCAGGTGGCGGCGCTGGAAACGATGGTGACGATGGGGGAGAAGAACGCGGCGAGAATGAACAGCACGCCGGTGGTGACGGAGGTGAGGCCCGTGCGGCCACCGTCGGCGGCGCCGGAAGTGGACTCGACGAAGGTGGTGATGGAGGAGACACCCATGAAACCGCCCACAGCAGCGGCGGCGGAGTCGACGATCAGGATCTCCTTGATATTCTCGACGTTGCCGTCGTCGGTGAGGAACTCGCCCTGCTTGGCCACGGCCATCGCGGTGCCCATGGTGTCGAAGAAGTCACTCATGAGCAGCGAGAACGAGATGACGAGGAGCGCGGGGTCGGTAAGGACCTTGACGATGGCGGGCACGCCGCCGGCGTCGGCGATGGGGCCACCGATGCTCGAGAAGTCGAGCGGGGCGATGATACCGGTCGGAGCCTGGGTCACACCTAGGGGGATACCGGCGATGACGGCGACGACGATGCCGATGAGCAGCGAGCCGGGGACGTTGCGGCAGGCGAGGGCGACCGTCACCAGGATGGAGATGATGCCGACGATGAAGGTGGGGGAGGTGATGTCGCCCAGACCGACGAGTGTACCGGCGCCAGCGGTGATAATGCCGGCATCGCACAGGCCAATCATGGCGATGAACAGGCCCAGACCCACTGAGATGGCGTGACGCAGGACAACCGGGATGGCGTCCATGATGGCCTCGCGCAGGCCACAAAGCACGAGCAGCAAGATGACGATACCCTCGAGGAAGATGACGCTCATGGCCACGTGCCAGTCACCGCCGCAGACGGTGGTGGTGATTCCGGCGATCATCGCGTTGACGCCTAAGCCCGACGCGCAGGCGAGCGGGCGGTTGGCGAAGATGCCCATGCAGATGGTCATGATGCCGGCGCCCAGGCAGGTGGCGCAGGCGAGCGCTCCCGCATCGATGCCAGCGCCCGAGAGCACCGCGGGGTTGACGGCGATGATGTAGGCCATCGCCAGGAATGTTGTCAGTCCAGCGCGGAGTTCGGTCCCGATTGTGGACTTGCGCTCACTGACGTGAAAAAGTTCGTCCATGCATACCCTTTCCTTGTTCGGCCCCGAGTTTAGGCCGATTGACACGAACTCAACTACTATAGCCCCTTTACGACGCTGTTGTTCCTCGCATGTTGATGTTCGGCGCTTTGTAGCAGACGGACGGTATTTTTCGCATGAAAATGTGTGGGTACCGTATACTTAAGCGGTTACAACGACCCCTATGGAGGAACGTATGATTAAAGAGCTTTGCCACGACGAGGCTATCCTGTCCCAGCGTTGCGAGGTTGCGACCGTCGAGGACGAGTCGGTCGCACAGGACCTGATCGATACCATCAAGTCGCTCGACGATGCCGGCTGCCTTGCCGCTAACCAGATTGGCGTTACCAAGAAGGTTTGCGTCTACCTGGACGATGCCGGCGAGCCTCACGTACTCTACAACCCCCGTCTGGTGTTTGGCCTGGGCGCCAGCAAGATGGAGGAGAGCTGCCTGACGCACGAGGAGGTCACCAAGTCCACGCGCTATATCAAGTGCAAGGTCGCCTTTGATCAGATCGTCGACGGCAAGATGAAGGAGTGCCGCCGCGACTACGCGGGCTTTGAGGCACAGATGGTCCAGCATATGATCGACCACTGTCTTGGAAAGTTGGTCTAAGGGGACCAAAGCACCGCACCTTGCCGCTCAATCGTCGCTCGCGTACCTTAAGTACGCTTCGCTCCTCTTTCGTGGCAATCTGCGGCACTTTGACCCCTTAGACGACCTGCGGGGTTAACTTGGTTGAGTTTATCCTGCTTGAATAGCCCGGGCATGACATTGTTGTCATGTCCGGGCTTTTGTGTTTAGCGCCTTTTTGTTTGGAGACAATGAAATTAGCAAGAACGTAAAGCTAGGAGGCGCTATGTGTACGAGTATTCGATTTACCGATAATTCTGGCCACATGTATCTGGGCCGCAATCTCGACTGGAGCTTTGACTACGGCCAACAGGTTCGCGTGATGCCGCGCGGGTTTCACATTCCGTATTCGTTTATCGACGACGCGACAGCGGCGCACGCGGTGATCGGTATGTGCATCGATTACAAGAACTACCCTATGTTTTTCGATTGCGGCAACGATGCGGGCCTCGCCGTGGCGGGTCTCAATTTCCCGGGTTATGCCGAGTATGCCGAGGATCCTGTCGACGGCAAGACCAATATCGCGGCCTATGAGTTTCCCCTGTGGGTGGCAGCGACGTTCTCGACGGTCGATGAGGTCGAGGCCGCGCTGCGCGACACGGTGATTGTCGCCAAATCTGCCGGAGAGGGGCTGGGCGTGTCGCTGCTCCATTGGATTATCGGCGACAGTCAGCGCAGCATCGTGGTCGAGATGATGGCTGACGGCCTGCATGTATACGACGATCCGGTCGACACCCTTGCCAACCAGCCGACCTTCCCGTGGCACATGGAAAACCTGCGCACCTATATCACCGCCACAAGCGATTTTCCGCAGACGGCGACATGGCGTGGTGCCGAGCTCAAGCCCTATGGAGCCGGTGCCGGCATGCGCGGCATTCCGGGCGATTGCTATTCGCCGAGCCGTTTTGTAAAGGCGGCGTACCTCAATGCCAATTACCCGCAAAAGGAGAGCGAGACCGAAAACGTCGTTCGCATGTTCCGCTCGCTCGAGGGCGTGGTGATGATCGAGGGAGCGTCCAGGATGGGCGATGGCAAGTTCGAGAAGACTATCTACACCGGATGCTTTAGCGCGCGCACGGGCAATTATTACTACGCGATGTATGGGGATCCGTCGATTCGCTACGTGAGCCTGATGGATGCCGAGGGCGCGAGCCCCGATAGGCTCGTGGTTCCCGAGCCGCGCCGTTCGTAGCCGATAGCTTTACCGCAATGCAAAACGGCCCTGCATCTCCCGTGAGGTGCAGGGCCGCTTTCGTTGATTTGTGACGTCGCTAGAAGTTGGCGTCGTTGAGTTGTTCACTTTCGAGGCCGTCGAGCTGTTGCTGTTCGGGCGTATCGGCGACACTCTCGAGCAGCTCGGTGGGATCGACGTTCATGCTCTTGCCGGCCTCGTTGCCGTTGACCAAGTCGTCCGAGAAGATGTCGACTTCCATTTCCTCGGCCTCTTCGATCTGGATCTCGAGCGGCACCTGGGTGCGCACGAGTTTGACGGCCGGGCGCATGCGGGCAAAGAGCGGTACGTACTCGATGATGATGGCCGAGTTCTCGAGACCATACCAACGTGCCGGGCTTCCGCAGGCGCGGCGGACGGCGTACTTGATGGCCATGACGCGATGGTCGTTGCGGTTGATGTCCGTTTCGGGGGCAAGCATCTTGCGCAGCATGCAAAAACGGAAGTCGCCCACGTTGCCGCGCGTCTCGTAGATGGAGTAGGTGTGGTGCTGCGGCGGCAACTCACCCGAGGCCATCAGGTCGCCAACGATCTGGCGCAGGTAGGCGTTGATGCGCTGATTGACCTTAAAGCCCAGGTCCAAGCGCACGCGGAACAGGAAGTCTGTGCCAAAGGTCTCAACGGAATACTCGTGCGTATAGGGCTCGTCGGTAACGTGTACGTTGATGAACCAATATGCCTTGGCGCGCTTGGGGTGCTTGTCCAGGATGGAATAGAGCACGTCGCGGTCGAGCGTGAGCGGGTCGGGGCTGTTGGTGAGGAACACCAGATTGTCGGCGAGCACGGGGTAGGTCTCGTCATTGCGCAGGCGGTTGAGCTGGTCGATGTACTTGGAGACGGGCAGCAAAATCGTCTGCGTGCGCTCGATGGCGGTGCCGCGGCGCCACACGTACATAAGGCCAAACAGCAGTGCGGCCAGGAAGATCATGACGTAGCCGCCGTCAAAGAACATGGTGAGGCACGAGGCGAAGAAGCACAGCTCAATGGCACCGAAGAGCAGGGCGAAGACGCAGGCGCCCAGCTTGTGCTTGAGAATGCCAGCGATATAGCTCGTCAAAAGCGTCGTGGTCATGAGCATGGTCACGGTAATGGCGAGGCCGTAGGCGCTCTCCATGCGTTCGGAGTTTTGGAACAGCAGCACGATGAAGATGCAGCCGACCCACATGATGTTGTTGACGAGTGGAATATAGAGCTGGCCCTTGGTGTCGCTGGGGTAGTGGATGCGCAGATGCGGCATAAGGTTGAGGCGCGTTGCCTCGGATACCAGCGAGAATGAGCCGGTGATGAGCGCCTGCGAGGCGATGATGGCCGCCACGGCCGAAAGCACAATGGCAAAGGGGCGCAGGGGATCGGGAAGCATCATATAGAACGGGTTAACGATATCCATCGCGAGCATCTGGGGGTTGGAGTTGTTGGCGAGCAGCCAAGCGCCCTGACCCAGATAGTTAAGGATGAGGGCCGCCTTAACAAACGGCCAGGATGCGTAGATGTTGGCCTTGCCCACGTGGCCCATGTCCGAATAGAGCGCCTCGGCGCCGGTCGTCGACAGGAAGACGAAGCCGAGCACCATGATGCCCGAGTGGTTGATGGGCGAGAACAGGAACATAATGCCGCGGATGGGGTTGAGCGCGCGCAGGATGGACAGGTTGCCGAGCATGTTGAACAGGCCGGCGCCAGCCAAGAACAGGAACCACAGCGTCATAAGCGGGCCGAACAGCTTGCCGATTGACGAGGTGCCGGCGCGCTGCATGGCAAACAGACCGCAGATAATGATGATGGTGATGATGATCACATTGGTCTGACCGTCACCCAATAGCGCGTGGCCCCACTCGATAGTACGCAGGCCCTCAATGGCTGTGGTGACCGTGACCGCGGGGGTGAGGATGCCGTCGGCGAGCAGCGCCGCGCCGCCGATCATGGCGGGGAGAATCAGCCATGGCGCCACCTTGCGCACGAGACTGAACAGGGCGAAGATGCCGCCTTCGTTGTGGTTGTCGGCCTTCATGGCGATTACCACGTACTTGACCGTGGTCACGAGCGTCATGGTCCAGATGACGAGCGAAAGCGCGCCCAGGATCATGTCCTCGCTGACGGTACCGATGCCGCCGTTGTTGGCGACGATTGATTTCATGGTGTACATGGGGCTCGTGCCGATGTCACCATAGACGACGCCGAGCGTTACGAGCAGCATGCCAGCGGAGAGGGGGATGGCTCCGTGCCCGCCTTGCCCGCGCTGGTCTTGGAGGTTTGCCTCCAGTTTATTGTGTGCCACGAGGACTCCCTTAGACATCCGGTTATCTGTCTAGGACAAAAAACTTTATGCCGTCTTTATACATACAAGAGCAGTTTGGCACATCGGGTTATTTTAGACAATAATCCTCAGCTGGGGATTATTTATCTACGCAGGTAGCATTTCAGAGCAGGGGCTTTTAAGCACGTACTGTCTGGGCGATGCCGGCCTTGGCGTTTGTGCGTTTGCCGGCGAGTTCGCAAAAAATCGCGCCGCCGATGATAAGCGCGGCGCCCATCAGGCGGACCGGTGTTATGGCTTCGCCCAAAAGGACGGCCGAGAACACGACGGCCGAAAGCGGCTCGAGGTAGCCGACGACCGCGACGGTCTGGACGGGCAGCTTGGCGACGGCACTAAAGTAGAGCAGGCAACCGATGCCGGTGTTGACGACGCCGAGCATGACGACGGCGCGCCAATCAATACTGGTGGCGACGCCGGCGGACAGGAATGAGGGAGCGCCCTGCGTGATGAGCGTGAGGACCAGCGCGGTCACAAAGGCGGCGCTCACCTGGAGCGTGGAGTTCTCGAGGCCTTCGATGTGTGGCGCACCCTTGCTAGCGATGACCATCAGCGCATAGCAAAATGCCGAGGCGATACCGCAGACGATGCCCGCAATGGGCATATTGCCGCCTAGACCTTGCGCTGCAATGAGAAAAGCACCACAAGCAACGGCGACAAAGCCGGCGATTTTGCCGCCGGTCAGCTTTTCGCCAAAGATGAGCGGGGAGAGCGCCATGACAATGATGGGGCCGCAGTAGTACAGCAGCGAGGATACGCCGACGCCGATCGTCTGGTAGGCGCGGAACAGAAAAATCCAGCTGGCGCCTAGCGCGGCTCCCGAGAGGAGGAGGGCTGCGGCTTCGCGGGGGCGAGATGGCGCCTGCAACTTATGGCGTTGGGTGATGGCGAGAATGGTGACAAGCGAGAGTGCGCCCAAAAACGTGCGTAGTAGCACGATATCGGAGCTCGGCAGTGCGATGGCGGCGGCGATGATGCCGTTGGAGCCAAACAATAGCAATGCTGCTAAGTACGTAAACAGTCCGTTGTTCATGCGTTTCCGTCCCCTCTATATTCGAGCATGTTCACTATGGGTGAACTGGCAATAGAAGAAAAGCGAATATAATGCATGGCAAACATGATAAAAACGCATGTAAAGGTTGAGGGGTGCCGTGGAAACGAATATTCAAAAGATGCAGGTGCTGCTGGAGACGGTGCGCGCCGGAAGCTTTACGCGTGCTGCCGAGCGCCTGAGCTATTCGCAATCGGGCGTGAGCCGTATGGTGGCCGATCTTGAGGCCGATTGGGGCTTTAAGGTGCTCGACCGCAGTCGCGAGGGCGTGGCTCTTTCTGCCGATGGGCGGCAGGTCATGCCGGCTGTCGAAGCGCTCTGTGAGGAATTCACTCGCTTGCAGCGACGGGTGGATGAGATGCGCGGGCTCATGCGCGGTAAAATCTGCATCGGTACGTTTTCGAGCGTGGCGACCCACGTGCTGCCGCCGGTGATTGCGCGCTTTCGCGCCGATCACCCGGACGTCGATTACGAGTTGCTGATGGGCGATTACTCAGAGATTGAACAATGGGTGGCAGAGGGCCGCTGCGATCTGGGCTTTATCCCGCGTGAACCCCGAGAAAACGGCATGGCATCGCGGTCTTTGGTGCGCGACGAGTTGATGGCGGTAGTGCCGGCGGACTCTTTGCTTGCCACGGCGGAGGTCGTTTCTCTTGCCGATTTAGCCAACGAGCAGTTTATTCTGCTAGAACGAGGCACCGATGATGAGATTACGCCGCTGTTTCGCCGCGCGGGCCTGGCGGTGCGCTCTAAGCTGTCGACCTGGGATGACTATGCGATTATGGCTATGGTCGAGGACGGCCTGGGCGTGAGCATTCTTCCCGCGCTCATCTTGCGCCGTTGTCAGTTCGATGTTGCTGTGCGCCCACTCGAGGGGCATCCCCATCGCCAAATCAACGCCATATATCGAACGGCCGATGTTTCGCTTGCCGCCGCCCGTTTCCTCGAATACCTCTAAACGTGTACACGTCATTGTCCGTTTTGGGCAAATCTCGGAGTTCGGTACGTTTTCTTATGAAATTGAACTTTCGAATGAGGCGCGGCGCTATACTGCTTGCTAAATTGAACCCCGGTTCAATTCGTGTTCTATAAATTGAACTTTGCCAGCAAGGAGGTTCCTGTGGCCCAAGAGACGTTTAGCGATCGCCTGCGACAGACTATGTCCAATCGCGACGTTCGCCAGTCGGACGTAATCCGCGCATCGGAGATGCTCGGCAAAAAACTCGGCAAGAGTCAGATGAGCCAATATGTGAGCGGCAAGACGATCCCGCGGCGCGATGTGGCTGAGCTGCTCGCCCGTATTTTGGAGGTCGATGTTACCTGGCTGCTCGCCGGCGACGCCGATCAAGGCGAGGCATCATCACCCCGCAACGATTCCAAGCCCGAACCCCATCCCTCAGCTCAAATTGCAAGGAGCACCACCATGCGTACTTTTTCTAAATCCACCAAACTCGACAACGTCCTGTATGACGTGCGCGGTCCCGTCGTCGACGAGGCCGCCCGTATGGAGGACGAGGGCGAGCGCATCCTCAAGCTCAATATCGGCAACCCGGCGCCCTTCGGTTTCCGCGCACCCGATGAGGTCATCAAGGACATGCGCCAGCAGCTGCCCGACTGCGAAGGCTATTCCAACTCGCGTGGCCTGTTCTCCGCGCGCAAGGCAATCATGCAGTATTCGCAGATCAAGGGCCTGCCCAACGTTCAGATGGAGCATATCTACACGGGCAACGGCGTGTCCGAGCTCATTCAGCTTTCGATGAACGCGCTGCTCGACAATGGCGACGAGATTCTGATCCCCAGCCCCGACTATCCGCTCTGGACGGCGTGCGCAACCCTTGCCGGCGGTCATCCCGTACATTATCTGTGCGATGAGCAGGCGGATTGGTATCCCGACCTGGAGGATATGGAGTCCAAGATTACGAGCGCGACCAAAGCTCTCGTCATCATCAACCCCAACAACCCCACGGGTTCTGTCTATCCGCGCGAGGTGCTCGAGGGCATCGTCGAGATTGCACGCAGGCATCAGCTGATGATCTTTGCCGATGAGATCTACGACCGCCTGTGCATGGACGGCTACGAGCACGTCTCGATTGCCTCGCTCGCTCCCGATCTGCCCTGCGTCACCTTTAGCGGCCTTTCCAAGTCGCACATGATCGCGGGCTATCGTATTGGCTGGATGGTGCTTTCGGGCAACCAGCGCTGCATGAGCGACTTCATCATGGGCGTCAACATGCTCTCGAACATGCGCCTGTGCTCCAACGTGCCGGCTCAGTCGATCGTTCAGACGGCACTCGGTGGCCATCAGTCCGTTAACGACTACATCCGTCCCGGCGGCCGTGTCTACGAGCAGCGCAACTTTGTGTATGAGGCGCTCAACAAGATTGACGGCATCTCGGTGGTTAAGCCGCGTGCAGCATTCTACATCTTCCCCAAGATGGATGTGAAGAAGTTCAACATCACCGATGACGAGCAATTCGCCCTTGACCTGCTGCACGAGAAGAAGATCCTGATTACGCGCGGCGGCGGCTTTAACTGGGGCGAGCCCGACCACTTCCGCATCGTGTACCTGCCGCGCATGGAAGTACTCAAAGAGTCCCTTGAAGACCTCGCCGACTTCTTTGACCATTACCGTCAATCATAACGACAGAGATAGTCTGTCATTTAACGGGCGGCCCGTAACAGATTCGGGTCGCCCGTTTTCTGTTAAAGCTCGCGTTGTCGGCGTCTCGATCGTTTGGGCGAGTGGGAATCGCGTGTGAACGGAAAACTATATTCCAAAATGGAATACAGTGTGCTTCAACTGGAATTGATGTCCGTGTGTCCGCTTTTTTAGAATGTTCTCGACAAGATGAAAGGCGGTCCCCACCAATGATTATCGATGCAAATTCCTACTGGTTTGACGAGCGCATCTTCCATGACGAGACACTCTGTGAACAGTTTTTGGCCGAGGTACCCCGCGCTTACGACACCGAGGGCTACCTGACCGTAAGCCCCACGGGCAAGCGACAGATTGTGATCGAAAAGCCCGCTGGCTTCCCAGGCCTCAACTATATCGAGGGAGACTACACCCTTGAGAAGCGTCTGGCAGACATGGACGAGGCGGGGGTCGATAAAGCGATTCTCAAGCTCCCCGGCTGCCATGAGTGGATGTCACTCGAGATGTGCCGGCGCTTCAACGACGGTATGGCCGCTGACGCAAAAGCGTCGAACGGTCGCTTGATGCCGCTTGTCGCCGTGCCTCCCTTTGGCACCGAGGCGAACCTCGAGGAGCTCGATCGCAGGCTCGACGAGGGTTTCGCGGGCGTGCAGCTCTGCGCCCACTACGGCAGGCGCTATCTTGACGATCCGATCTTTTCGAGCTTTTTTGAGCGCCTGAACGAACGTAGCGTCACCGTTTACGTGCACCATGTGCCCGTGCCGGTCGAGAACACGTCGTTGCTCGCATACGACAACCTGCGTCGCTCCTACGGCCGTTGCGTCGACCAGACCACGGCAATCGGTCGTGAAATCTTCAGCGACTTCTTCGAGCGTTATCCCAACGTCAAGATGGTCCACTCCATGCTCGGCGGCGCTTATTTTGCGTTTAAGGAGATGCTGCTGCCGCACGGTCCCAAGCGTCCAGATGCCTCGAGTCGCTTCCAGACCGATACCGAGACGGTCTCCAAGCGTCTTGAGAACAACGTTTATTTCGACATGTCCCATGCTCAGCCCTGGGGCGAGACGCTTCTTGCCTGTGCGGTTGAAGTCCTTGGTGCAGACCATATTGTCTTTGGTACGAGTTATCCCGTTAAACGCGAGTGGCTAACAGAGGGTGTCGCCTGCGTCCGCGCCACAGATTTAAGTGATACGGACAAGGACCTTATGCTTGGCGGCACGGCACAGCGCTTGTACGGCATCGAGTGAGCGACAGATAAAGGAGGGCGTTCGCCATGGATAAGGGAGAGATGAAGGCCGGAGCCGCCCGGGTGGCCATTAACTTAGAGGACGTATTGCCGTTCGACGGTTTCGACGCACTCCGTCATGAAATCTTTGCCCGTGCCTTCGTGGTCGAAGGGATGGGACGGCGCGCTTGCATCCTTTCACTTGAGGTTACCTCGATCGCTCCGGCCCTACTCGTCGATCTGCGTGAGGTTGTCAAGGATGTCTCCAATTGCACGGCGCCTTTTCTTGGGTGGTCCCGACCCACACGTTTTCTGCGCCTCACGTGCGCACCCTTGGGCATCTGGCCGACACCGATGCCCGCGATCGAAATGAGCGCTATCGTGCCGCGCTCATCGCCGCGACACGCGCGGCCGTTGAGCAGGCGGTTGCGGGCATTCGCTCTGTCACGCTCGCCTCGGCGGAGGGCTACTGTCCTGTGAACGTTAACCGCGACATTGAGACGCCGGCCGGCTGGTGGCTGGGAGTAGACCCCAAGGGGTTTGCCGACCACGCGATGCCCATACTTGTCGCGAGGGATGCCGAGGGCGGGCTCGTTGCCATGCTTGCGACGGCTGATGTCCAGTCTTCCGTGCTCGACGGATCGCACGATTCTCAGGGGAAGCGCTTGGTGAGCGGGGACCTCTTTGGCTTTGCCGCCACGGCTCTCGAGCGCGAATTGGGCGGAGTCGTGTTGCTGCTGCCCGGTGCCGCGGGGGATCAGAGTCCGGCGGAGCGCGCCGTGACCGTTGCGTTCGATTCGACCGGGGCGAAGCAAACGTTAGATGCTCACGAGAGTGGATATCGCATGCTGCATCGACAGGGTCGCGCTATGAGCGATGCGTTGATTGAGGCCGTCCGTGCGGCGCGTGAGGACGATGCCATCGGCGTCGATGCTCGCACGGTCGACGTCCTTTTGCCCGCCCAGACGCGCGCCGACTTCTGCTCATTGGCCCCGCATCGAACTTATGAGTTTCATGCGGCAGGCGAACAGCGTACGAGGGTCTATTTACTTCGGCTGGGAAATGCCGAGTTCGTTGGTATCCAGCCCGAGGTTTCGAGCTCGTTTGGCGCCGCCGTGCGCGCCGCCCGATTCTGCCCCGTGCTCTTTGCCACGCTTGTCAACGGAGGGCAGAAGTATCTGCCGGCCCCCGATGCGTACGAGAAAATCACCTATGAGGCCATGAACTCCGGCTTTGCCGCCGGCTCCCATGAGCGCCTCCTCCAAACCATCCTTGCCGCTTTGAACGCGGCGCGACAAAAAGGAGAACTTGCATGAATATCGGACATGCACGCCGCAAGATTACCCCGCAAGGCGACATCTATCTAATCGGATACCGTAACATCCCCAACCGTCTGGAGCCTGCGACAGGCGTCCATGATGACGTCTTCGCCAACGCGATTCTTTTCCAACAGGACGACCGCGAAGTTTTTCTCTTCAACGCCGATGTTCTCGAGTTTGAGGAGAGCATGGCCGAGGAGGTTAAGACGATGCTCGCCGAGCGCTACGGAATCGACCGTGATTGCGTTCTGCTCTCCGCGACGCACGACCACACTTCGATCGTCGCCTACCATCGCAGCTGGTGGACGGGAAAATTCAACGAGGACTACTATCGCTGGTTCCTCGATACCATCTGTCAATGCTTCGAAGAGTGCCGCGCCAACGCGCGACCTGCGACCTGTCGCATGGGCAAAAAAGTCATCACCGGTTTCTACGACAACCGCATCATTCCCGGAGAGCTTGCCGACAATGAGGTTATCGTGGTGTCGTTCTTCGATGACGAAGGCAAATCGTTTGCGGGCTTTGTGAACTGGGCAGTGCATTCTGCCTGCGTCGGACCCGACTGCACGGAGCTCACGAGCGAACTCGCCGGTCTTACCGGCAAAAAGCTCGCTCAGAGTCTTGGTTACTATCCGGCTATGGTCGTCGGTGCTGCTGGCGACTGTAGCGACCGCAATTTTCGCCAAGGGCGCGGCATTCCCGAGGTCGAGCGCGTTTCGACCGGTCTTGCCGAGGCGATTTCCCAGATCAAGCTCGATCGTGAGGTCGTTCTTGACCGCATCGAGCCTCAGACGTTCTATCACACCGTTGCCCATGACGACTTTTCGCTCACGCTTAAGTGTGCCGTCATCAGTCTGGGCGGCCTGCATCTCTTTGTGTTCCCGAGTGAGCTTGGCAGCGACCTGGGCATTCGCATGAAGCACGAATGCCCGGTCGAGGGAATAGTCTGCGGTTACACCAACGGCTATTTTGAGTATTTCCTTCCGGCGCGCGAGTACGGCCTCTCCTTTGAGACCGAGCGTACTCAGATTCCCCAGGGCGAACCGGAACGTCTGTGTGACAAGTTCTGCCAGACGACGAGACTTCTCGGCGCAGCAGCTTCGCGTCTGTAGGCCTGATTGCGTGGCATGGGCCAATGAGGCTCGCTGCCATGTGATCGGTATCTTCCATCTTCTCTGCCGTTTCCCATCCCGGGCGTACGTGCGTCCGCGGATTTCAAAGGGGGAAGCGGGTTCCTTGTCCTCCCACGTCGACTACGGAGGCATGAAATCGATGCTATACCCCGCTCAGAAAAAGGAGAATTCCATGAAATACCAGAAGCTTTGCGATGAAATCATCACAAAGGTCGGTGGTCGAGACAATGTGTTAGACGTGAGCCACTGCATTACGCGTCTCCGCTTCCACCTCAAGGATGAATCGCTCGCCCAGACCAATGAGCTTAAGGCGACGAAGGGCGTCGTTGACGTTATCCAGGCCGGCGGACAGTATCAGGTCGTGATTGGTGCCACTGTCGAGGCCGTCTACAACGACCTTGTTCAGATTGGCGGGTTCGACTCCAAACCCGCGCTCGATATCGATGAAGGCGACGACGTCAAAAAGAGCGATCCATTCTCGCGTCTGCTTGCCATCATCTCCGAGATTCTGCAACCGGTTCTTGGCGTGCTTATGGCCGGTGGCTTTATCAAGTCGATGCTCGCGCTCTGCGCGGTTGCCGGTTGGCTTGCCAAGGACAGCAATACGTATGTGACGCTCTCGGCAATCGGAGATTCGGTCTTCTATTACTTTCCGCTAATCATTGGCTGGACGTCGGCCAAGAAGTTCGGACTTAAGCCCGTTATGGGAATGGCGCTCGGTGGTATCCTCGTCTACCCGACGCTCGTTGCCCTTATGGGCGGAGATCCGCTCTACACGCTCGGCGCCGGCACGGTCTTCGAGTCCAATGTCTACGGTGATATTTTTGGCATCCCGCTGATCATGCAGAATTACTCATCGACGATTCTGCCTGCGATCTTTATCGTCTGGATTGCCTCCAAGGTGCACAAGGTCCTTTCTAACGCGCTGCCCGCGCTTGTGAGCTCGTTCTTCTCCAACATCCTGACGCTCCTCATTTGCGGCATCCTTGGCCTGCTTGTGGTCGGTCCGGTCATGACGGTCCTCTCCAACATCGTTGCCCAGATCATCTTGATGCTCATCAACTTCCAGCCCGCCATCGCCGGCTTCGTCATCGGCACGTTCTGGAGCCTGCTCGTCATGTTCGGCCTGCACTGGGGTATCATCCCGCTGTGGTTCCTCGATGTCGCAACCTACGGCTATGACCTCATTAACCCGCTCGTGTATGCAGGCGGTTGTGCCATCGCCGGCGCTGTGCTTGGCATGGTCATCCGAACCAAGGACTCCGAGGAAAATGCTGCCGTCAACATTCCCGCCCTTGTCTCTTCGATTTTCGGTGTCAACGAGCCTGCGCTTTACGCCATCTTGCTGCCGCGTAAGCGCCTTATGTGGGCAACCTTTATTTCCGCTGGTGTAGGCGGCGCCATTGCCGGCCTCATGGGTGCCAAACTCTATGCCTTCGGTGCCTCCGGCCCGCTCGGTTTCCCGAGCTTTATTAACCCTGCCGGCATCGACATGGGCTTTATCGGCCTTGTCATCTCCGGTGTGGTCGCTTTCGTTCTGGCTCTTGTCGCCGCTATGGTGATCGGTACCAGGAAGGACAAGGGCGGTAAGGCACTCAACATCTCGGTGGACTAGTCTTTTTGCGCACTTTGATTAAATATGCCTCGGACGGCGACGTGCCGCCCGAGGCATATTTGTGTTTCGTGCCGCTGCCAGCGTGTTTGCGGACACAAGTCTGCCGTTGTGGGGCAGCGGGGATTATGACGGTCGTGCCGCGGTGGAAGACGTACGGTCGCCCTGCAGGAGCTGACGGTAGGGGAGGAAGCCGATGAACGAGACGACCGCCTGCGAGTGCGCGGCGTTTCGCTTGAGGTAGAGCCTGACCTCGGAGGTCGTCGCGGGCTCGAGCGGCACCAGGGCTACCTTTCCGCTGGCGAGCGATTCCGCCGGCTTGCGCATGAGGAATGAGACGCCGGCGCCGCGCGCGACAAGGGAGATGATGTTCTCGGCTCGTTTGCCGGTGAACGTAACACGTGGGCCAAATCCAGCTTCGCGACAAAGGGAAAGGACGAGCTCGCTTACGAACGAGCCTTGGGGAAGCATGAGGAAATTCTCGTCGATAAGGTCGTCTATCTCGACGGTGTCACGTTCGGCGAGCGGATGGTCGAGTGGAAGGACGGCCACGAGCCGGTCGGTCGTAAAGGGAATCTTTTTGAACTCCGGCTCGATGGCGCCGCCGTCACGGATGAAGGCCAGGTCAATGTCCTCGTGCAGGAGCATGCGCTTGAGTGTGTCGCCCTCGCCCTCGATGAGCTCAACGGAATATGAGGGGTTCGCCTGCTGAAAATCGATGACGGCGTCCGTGATCCCATAAGGGGCCATAATGGGGATAGAACCTACGGTGAGGTGCTCGAGCGGCTCACCTGCGCCTATTTGAATGGCGGCAAGATAGCGGTGCTGAAGCGTCGCAATTTTTTGCGCATAGGGGAGGAGCGCTTCACCTTGCGCGGTGAGTGTTACGTGGCGCTGGCTTCGATCGATGAGCTTGCAGCCGAGTTCGTGCTCCATTGCCATGATGTGCTTAGAGAGGGTTGATTGCGACATGAAAAGCAGTTCCGCCGCATCAAGAAACGTGCGTGACTGCGCTAAGATGGCGAATTCGCCAAAGCGGCTGATATCCATAGGGAGGCCTCCGGTACCCTCATTTTGGCAGGTGGCCTAAACCACGACGCCGTTGCAGTGGTCGATTTCGTGTTGGATGATCTCGGCGGTGTAGCCCGAGAAGTTTTTGATGCGGTGGACGAAGTTCTCGTCCAAATACTCAACCTTAATGCGGCGATAGCGGGTACAGGGGCGCTCGCCGATCAGCGAGAGGCATCCTTCGCTCGTCTGATAGGCATTGACCTGCTCAAGAATTTGAGGGTTGTACATCAGGAGTGTCCTGTTGCCGTCCTTTACGCAGATGATGCGCTTGCGCACACCGATCATGTTGGCGGCGAGCCCCACGCACTCGTGCTCATGCTCGTGGAGTGTATCCAGGAGATCCTGCCCGGTCACGGCATCGTCGGGTCCCGCGTCTTCGGAAGGCAGGCGCAAAAAGAACTCGGATTTCATGATGGGCTTAATCATGGCGGGCTCCTCATGTCTTATGCTTTCATGGACTTTTAATAATAGCGCGGAAGGAAAGCTGCGCGTCCGCGTTACAATCTTTCAACGTTGGACCATGTTGCCAGATTCGTCGTGTACGGCGTCTGGCGTAAGTCTAGGGCTCATTTTTCGCCCTGGACCGTTCCTCTGGGGCGATGCGACTGTCGTTCCAAGAGGAAGGAAATGCATGGGGAGCAAATCTCAGCAACAAGTTCAAGTAACGCCATCGGCCTCTGCGGCGATTCTCGTCGTAATGTATATTGCAGCCTTTGTTGCCGCGTTTAACGAGAACATCATTAACGTGGCGTTGCACGACATTATGGCAGCCTTTTCGGTGAGTGCCACCACGGCACAGTGGCTCGTCTCGGGCTACATGATCGTGACGTCGATTTTTACGGCCATCATGGCCTTCCTGTCCGGCCGTTTCTCGACGCGCAAGCTGTTGTTTTTCGCATGCGGATGTATGGTCGCCGGCGAAGTCCTGTGTCTGATCGCTCCGTCGTTTAGCGTTTTGCTGCCAAGTCGTATTTTGCAGGCTGCGGGATCGGGCATCTTGTTTCCGCTCATGATGAACGTGGTGCTGTCTTGCGCCCCGCGCGAGAAGCTCGGTCTGTATCTGAGCCTGGGTGGTGCCTGCATTACGCTAGGGCCGGCGTTTGGACCTGTGATCAGCGGTCTTATGTGCACGTTGTTTGGCTGGAGGGCGGTGTTCGTAGTGCCGCTGGTGGGCGGCGTTGTGGTCGCTGCGGCGGGCGTAAAGCTTGTTCAGAATGTCGGAGAGCGCTCGAACACCACGCTTGACATTCTGTCGGTTGTTTTGCTCGCCGCCGGCATTACGGCATTTGTGTATTCCGTAGGCGAGTTCTCGACCAATCTGATTGCCGGCATCGTGGCTCTTTTCGCCGCCATTGTGCTGCTCGGCCTGTTTGCGGCCCGTCAGCTCAAGCTCGAGCATCCGGTGCTTAACGTGCGTCCCATGGCGAGCTTTCGCTTTTGGCCTGCGTGTTTGCTTGTGGTGGTGTCGATGATGACGACGTTCTCGATGAGTGTTTTGTTGCCGCTCTATTTTGAAGGTGCCTACGGCATGACCGCACTTGTTGCGGGCCTGCTCATTTTGCCGGCGATTGCCTGCAACGCCGTGACCTCGATTGTGGGCGGACGCGTGATGGACGCCCGTGGCGCATGGCCGCTGCTGCCGGTCGGCTTTGCCCTGATTGCCGTGGGGCAGACTGCAATCTCGATGACGGCGGCAAGCATGAACATCGGCGTCGTCGTGGCGCTGACCGTTGTGGTGTATGCCGGAGTCGGCCTGGTGCTGAGCCCCTCGCAGACGGCCGGCTTGGAGACGCTTCCTGCCGCTGAGCATCCTCACGGAACGGCATTGCTTAACACGTGGAATATGATTGCCGCGTCGTTTGGCCCGTCGCTGTTTATCGGTCTGCTCTCGAGTTCTGCGGCGACCGCCGGCGCGGCTGGCGTTGCGACGGACGTTGCCCAGGCGATTGGATTTGCGGCTGCCGTGCGTGTGGCGGCTGTAATTGCCGTGGTCGGGTTCGTGGCGTCGCTGGTGTACGCTCGTCGCGAGTCGCACATGTCGCATTAATGTGTGCACATAGATTCTGCAGCTAGATTGGATGGCGACACCATAAACTAATGGACGTTTTGCCAAGAGGCATGAATGTTTAAAGCGCAAAGAGTGCGCGACGGGCCCCGCGAATGGGGCGATGATGCCCGAGAGGGCCAAGAAGGAGTCTCATGTCCGAGAACGAAGAGATCATGAACGAGACCGAGAACGAGACCATGGCTGCCGAGGTCGAGGCAGTCGAGACCGTGGAGACCGAAGCTGCCGAGGTTGAGGCTGCTGACGAGGTTTCCGCCGAGGAGGAGGCCGAGGTTGTCGAGGCCGCCGTTGATTACGATGACGAAGAGCTGATGGACAAGATGCAGAAGGCCGCCCGCCTGCTGCGTAGCCGTCGCTTTGCTATTTCCAAGGAGGAGGAGGCCAAGGCCGAGCGCATGGCGAACATCGAGCGCGCCATCAAGCTCCTTGACCTCAAGCCCAAGATGGAGCAGAAGGAAATGTCCGACCTGCTGGGCATGCGCCTTCGTGAGCTCGATGGTCTGATGGCCGAGGCCGAGGCTGCCGATCTGGTCGGCCGCATCGACGACGCCGAGGGCGATATGCGCAAGATCGTTGTCTTCGCTGCCGAGGATGCCGCTGAGGGCCTGGTCGAGCTTGCCAACAAGAAGGAGAAGCTCCTGCCCGAGCTTTCTTACGAGGAGGCCACCGAGCTGATGGCCGCTCTCGATAAGGTTATCGCTCCGCTCGTCGCCATGGGCCTGGACGAGGACCGCGGTCCTCGCGGCGGTCGTGGCGATCGCGGTGGCCGTGGCGGTGACCGTGGCGGTCGCGGCGGCTTTGGCGATCGCGGTGGCCGTGGCGGCGACCGTGGCGGTCGCGGTGGCGATCGCGGCGGCCGTGGCGGCTTTGGTGACCGTGGCGGCGACCGTGGCGGTCGCGGCGGCTTTGGCGGCAACCGTGGTGGCTATGGCGATCGCGGCGGCAACCGTGGTGGCTTCGGCGGTAACCGTGGTAACGACCGCGGCGGTCGTGGTGGCGACCGTGGCGGCCGCAACGGCGGCGGCTTCCGCGGCAACCGCTTCTAGTTGGGTTACGCGGTTTTACCAAACCGCGTAACTAGTTGACGCTGCGCGCCCACCAGAGCGACAACTTGTCATTCAAAGAGGACGGCATGACCAGAAGGTCTATGCCGTCCTCTTTTCATGCCAATTTGTTCGCTCTGGTGGGCGCTCGCTGTCGGTGCCAAAACATCGACATTGCCATGATCCAGACCTGCTAAAAGATAGTCGTTGGGGACGTTCTTGTTTGACTAGTCGTTTAAGAACACCCAACGACTACATAGCATGAGAGTGGATAATCTCCCGGTTTGAGCCTGCATTCAAGTTCAAAGTGGGAGATTATCCACTCTCATTTGTTATGTGCCCGAAAATCCACGCTCGTTTCTACTCTGCCTACATTTGTAGGAACAGTTCGTGGAGGCGGGTGTCTTCGTCGAGTTCGGGATGGAAGGTTACGCCGAGCTGGCTGCCCTGACGGGCGGCGACGATACGGCCGTCGACTTCTGCTAGAGCCTCAGCGTCGCCGTGCACTTCGACGATGCGGGGCGCGCGGATGAACGTCAGCGGCACTTCACCGTCGATGCCGGTTACCTGCCCCTTGGTTCGAAAGCTGCCGAGCTGTCTGCCGTAGGCATTGCGCTCGACAAGTACATCCATGGTTGCCAGGCGCGGCGTCCCCTTATCGTCGTGGGCGGCAAGGTCGCGCGCCAGCAGAATCAAGCCGGCGCAGGTGCCCAGGACGGGCATGCCTTCAGCGATACGGGCACGAAGCTCCTCGAGCATGCCGAGCTCGGCAAGCAGCTTCCCTTGAACGGTGGACTCGCCGCCGGGAAGTACCAGACGGTCAAAGTCCTGCTTCAAATCAGCCGCCTGCCTCAACTCTATACAGTGTGCGCCCAGCTCGGACAGCCTCGCCTCGTGCTCGGCAAAAGCGCCTTGGACCGCCAACACGGCGACCGTTTGGTCTGCATAATCACTCATGTGCGATCCTTTCTGCTGGACTAGCGCCCGCGCTCCTCCATGATAATCTCGATCTCGTCGGCGTTGATGCCCACCATGGCCTCGCCCAGGTCCTCCGAAAGCTCGGCAATGAGCTTGGCATCGGTGAAGTTTGCCACAGCCTTAACGATGGCGGCTGCGCGCTTGGCGGGGTCGCCACTCTTAAAGATGCCCGAGCCGACAAAGACGCCCTCGGCGCCCAGCTGCATCATCAGCGCGGCGTCAGCGGGGGTCGCTACGCCGCCGGCGGCAAAGTTCACCACGGGAAGCTTGCCCGTGGCATGGACCTCGCGGACCAGCTCGACCGGAACCTGCAGTTGCTTGGCTGCCTCAAAGAGCTCATCATCGCGTAAAGCAACAACGTCGCGGATCTGCTTTTGGATCTTGCGCATGTGACGCACAGCCTGAACGACGTCGCCCGTGCCCGGTTCGCCCTTGGTGCGAATCATCGTGGCGCCCTCGGCAACACGGCGCAGCGCTTCGCCCAGATCGCGGGCACCGCAGACAAACGGCACGTCAAACTGGGTCTTGTCGATATGGTAGACATCGTCGGCGGGGGAGAGAACCTCGGACTCGTCGATGTAGTCGATCTCGATGGCCTGCAGGACCTGCGCCTCGACGATGTGACCGATGCGGCACTTGGCCATGACGGGGATGGAGACGGCCTCTTGAATGCCCTTGATCATCTTGGGGTCACTCATGCGCGAGACGCCGCCTGCGGCACGGATGTCGGCCGGGATGCGCTCGAGTGCCATGACGGCGCAGGCGCCCGCCTCCTCGGCGATGCGTGCCTGCTCGGGCGTGGTGACGTCCATGATGACGCCGCCCTTGAGCATCTGCGCGAGCTCGCGATTGAGTTTGACGCGATCGGCCTTGCTGGTCTGTTCTGCCATGGTTGCTCCCTTGGTTGGCATGTGCATTGCTTGACGGAACATCCTATCGGGGAGCTGGGTATGGCAAAATACTCAGTTTTCGAGATAATAATAAGGTCAGCTTAATACCAGATTGAACAGCTCGATAAGGTCAGGTGGCAAACTCATGCTTGACTACAATTTGGAAAAACGTGGCGAGGCATCGCTTTATGAGTATGTTTACCAGCAAATTCGAGATGATATTGTTGCTGGACGTATTGCGGCGGGGGAGCATCTTCCGTCTAAGCGCGCCTTTGCCAGTCATCTGGGAATCAGTGTCATTACCATCGAGAATGCATATAGCCAGTTACTTGCCGAGGGCTATATTTGCTCAATGCCGCGTCGTGGCTACTACGCTTGCGAGCTTCCGGATGCACCGGTTTTGCCTTTGGCTTCGGAGGGTATCGACCGAGATGCCGTCTCTGTGGACCCCAGCGCGCATGATGTCCGCGGGCGGGTCGAGCAATTCGACGCACTTTCTCCTTCCGCTTTGGAGGCGGCGCGGCTTTGGCAAAGCGCACTGCGGGCGACGCTGGCATCCGAAGACGAGCGCGAGATCTTTTCGCCCGCACCGGTACAGGGCACCGTTCGGCTACGATGCGCAATTGCTCATCATCTGCGCGGGACGAGGGGTATGAATGTCGACCCCGACAACATTGTTATCGGTGCGGGCGCCCAGCTGCTCGATACCATGTTGGTTCAGCTGCTTGGCGCGGACAAGGTGTATGCCGTTGAGGATCCGGGCTATTTGCGCCTGACGCGCATCTATCAGGCTATGGGCTGCCAAGTACGACATATCCCGTTGGATGACGACGGCGTGGACCTGAGCGCTCTGCAGAAAACTGGGACCGATGTCCTTCACCTTATGCCGTCCCATCAGTATCCCACCGGTCTTGTGACGAGCATTGCGCGTCGCTATGCGCTGCTGAGCTGGGCCGCCGAGCGACCAGGTCGGTACCTCATCGAAGATGACTTTGATTGTGAGTTTCGCCTTGCCGGCAAGCCAATTCCCGCGCTCGCGTCGATCGATGCCTCCCAGTCGGTTATCTACACCAACACGTTTTCGAAGAGCCTTTCATCGGCGTTGCGTTTGGCGTACATGGTGTTGCCCGATGAGTTAATGGAGCGGTTTAGGCGCAACCTTGGTTTCTACGCCTCGTCGGTGAGCTCTGTTAATCAGGTCGCTTTGGCGCGTTTGCTGGAATCGGGTGATTACGAGCGACATGTGAACCGCGTGCGCGTTCGTGCTCGCGAGGCGCGTGATGGCCTGATGGCGCTTGTGCGGAAAACGTTTCCGGCAGGGGAGGTTTCGATCGAGCATGCAGACGCGGGCCTTTACTGCACTGTGGTTGCGGATCGCGGAACGGGCGGAAGCTCTTTTGCGCGGGCCCTCACGCGCTCAGGTATTCCGTTCATCGATATCAGTGACTGTTACTGGTGTGCCGATGGCGCGTCTGTCCCTGAAAACCCGACTCGAATCCTTGTACAGTATGACGATTTGAGTCCAAACGTGCTAAATACCTTGGAATTGCAGCTAATGGGGGCACTCTGCAACCTAAGTGAGTAGACTTTTGGAACTTTGGCGATCAGGCAGTTTTGTAACAAGCTATCTACCTGCGGTTTTGAAAAGCAGGATGATCGGTCTGCTCGGGATGCTCCAAAAAGTCTACTCACTTGCCGCGCAAAGCTTCCGCACGAGAGAAAAAATGGGGTTTTCAACAGGGCTTCGTCCAGTTTTTGGCAAGCTTTTGGTCAGTTGGGGAGGGCTGTTGAAAACTTAGCGGTCCGTTCGGCGCCATTTTCGGTGCGTTCGCGCCAATGCGTGACTGACTGGGTTGAAATTCGTGTTTTCCTGTGCCTATGAAGGATCTACTTTGTGACATATCGGCTTTTAAGTACTGGCGTTTGCCCCCTCAGGTTCGCGCTTTGTGTCCGCCGCTTCCACGGCCGGAAGAAGACCGGCAGCGATATGACCTTGCCCGTAACCCGACGGCTGCGGTTGTGCTCGGCTTTCCGTTGTATACATTGGTTCGGACAAGAAACAAGCGGACTTGCCCTGCCAGCATTAGGCAGCGGCTGTTCCTTGGCGAGCTCCCCAGGGAATCCGTGCTGGAAACGGAGCATGGGTTTTTGGTTACGTCTCCTCTACTGACGGCATTCATCATGTCGCGGCATCTGACGGATCTTCAGCTTCTTTTGGTATTGGCGGAGATGTGCGGCTTGTTTGCGGTGTGCGCTCTGCCGGCGGCGCTTGAGACGGAGCTTTCGCGTGCAATTGATTCGGGCGCGATTTCGACAACGTTCGGTTGGGTGCGCTGCCCGTCCGAGGACTGCACCGCCTCAAATGTATGGTGTCGAGACGCTTTGGCTTTGGGCAGAGACCTTGACCGTTTTTGTTCAGATGTTTGCGGGATGCGTTACGGCAATAGATTTATGGCGGTATCGCAACTCGTTCCATTGGGTGCCGCGTCGCCTTTTGAGGTTGAGGCGTATTTGTTGCTTGGACTGCCGCGAGCCCTGGGAGGCGAAGGGCTTTGCGGCATAGAACTCAATGTCGAAGTGACGTTAAGTACAAGTGCTCGAGCGATTGTGGGAAAGTCCCGTGTGTATATCGATCTACTTCTGTCTTCGCCGGACGGCAGGCGACAGGTGGCCATTGAATGTCAGGGAAAGGCCTCGCACGGACGCGCGGGGGATGGCTTGCGTGACGCTGACCGCATGACGGCCCTTCAGGCCATGGGCTACGATGTACTTCTCCTGACACACAGACAGATATCCGATGAGGATAGATTTCGCGCGATCGTTAAGGCCGTATGCAGGATGCTCGATGCTGAATATCGTGATAAAAGCTCGGATGAGCAAAGGGCTGAGGCATTACTCCGGTCTGAACTATTCGTTGACTGGACAAAATTGGGAGTAATTGACGGAAAGACGCCCGTTAGACACAAAACAACTCGATCGTGGACGGTTGGGGAACTAAGTGAGTAGACTTTTGGTTTGATGGCGACCAGACCGTTTTACTACAAGCCATTTACCTGCGGCTTTATAGAACAATATGGATGGTGTGCTCGGCAAGTTCCAAAAAGTCTACTCACTTAGTTTTTGACGAGAAACCGATGCCGAAGACGGTCCTATTTCAGGGCGTTAACGAGTCCTCGAGACACAAAAAAGGCCCGAACCACGCGGTTCGGGCCTCAGCAGGCTAGAGGTTATGTCTCAGGCGGTTGGTTTAGCCAAAGTAGCGCTTGAGCAGGCCGGCGAAAGCCTTGCCGTGACGAGCCTCGTCGCGAGCCATCTCGTGCACGGTGTCGTGGATGGCATCGAGACCAGCGGCCTTGGCGCGCTTGGCAAGATCGGTCTTGCCGGCGGTGGCGCCGTTCTCGGCCTCAACGCGCATCTCGAGGTTCTTCTTGGTGGAGTCGGTCACGACCTCGCCCAGAAGCTCGGCGAACTTGGCGGCATGCTCGGCCTCCTCGTGGGCAGCCTTCTCCCAGTACAGGCCGATCTCGGGGTAACCCTCGCGATGGGCGACGCGAGCCATGGCCAGGTACATACCGACCTCGGAGCACTCGCCCTCAAAGTTGGCACGCAGGTCGGCAACGATGTCCTCGGAGACACCCTCCATCTTGGCGACGCCCACGACGTGCTCGGCAGCCCACTCGAGCTGGCCCTCCTCCTGCTTCAGGAAACGAGAACCGGGAACGCCGCACTGGGGGCACTTAAAATCCTCGGGCAGCTGGTCGCCGTCGAACTCTTCCACATAACCGCAAACGGGGCAAACAAACTTCATGATTCGATCCTTTCGATCGATGGCGATTGTGCGCTCGTCCGGTCCCGTAAGGGCCCTCTCCGGACGTGCGTCTTGACGAGTTCTATTATCCATAAATGCAACCAAATGTGAAGCCTATTAGGAATGATTTTTAATAAAACAATTTCGAGATATGAAGATGTTGATTGATTAACGATTGGGAGGCCGTCTGCGATCTTTGCTGAGTACAATCGGGCGAGCAAATGTTGACCTATCAACAAATGAAGGAGTTTCCTTTATGCATCTAGCCCGTCGTGCCTGGTGCCGAACATATCAGACGGTTTTTCGCATTGCATTGCCGATCCTGCCCTATACCGAGCCGCGCATTTTAGAGCATGCCGAGGATGTGCCCGCGGTGCTTCAAAAGCGCTCGATTCAGAAGGTCCTTATCGTGACGGATCCCGGCATTGCCCGTCTGGGGCTCACGGCACCGCTCGAGACGGCGCTCGCATCCAGGGGGATTGGCGTTACGGTCTATGCCGAAACGCGTGCGAACCCCACGGTCTCAAACGTGGAGGAAGCGGCGTTCCTGTATCGAGAGAGCGCCTGTCAGGCCATTATCGGTTTTGGCGGAGGATCAGCCATGGACTGCGCCAAGGGTGTGGGGGCGCGCATTGCGCAGCCAAACAAGCCCATCAACAAGATGCGCGGCCTACTGCGGATTCATCGTCTCCTGCCGCTGCTTATTGCGGTTCCCACTACCGCCGGTACGGGAAGCGAAGTCACGCTCGCGGCGGTTATCACCGATGACGAGACGCACTACAAATACCCCATTAACGACTTTGTGCTCATCCCGCGTTTTGCAGTCCACGACCCCGAGTTTACGTGCGGCTTGCCCGCTTCCATTACGGGGCAGACGGGCATGGACGCCCTGACGCATGCCGTTGAGGCCTTTATCGGGCGAAGCACCACGCCCTATACGCGTAAGATGGCGCGACAGGCGGTGCAGCTTATCCACGACAATTTGCTCGAGGCCTATGAGCATGGTGACGACATGTGCGCTCGTCGCAATATGCTTTTGGCGGCGTATAAGGCGGGCGTTGCGTTTACCCGCTCCTATGTCGGATATGTGCATGCCATCGCGCACAGTTTGGGCGGCCGATACGGAATTCCGCACGGTTTGGCCAACGCGATCATCCTGCCGCACATGCTTCGCGCTTATGGTGACGCCGCCGCCCCCAAGCTTGCCGATCTTGCTCGCATGGCGGGCATTGCGCCGGCTACCGCGCAGGATAGTCTTGCGGCCGAGGCCTTTATCGATTGGGTCGACCGCATGAACGAGGCCCTGGGAATCCCCAAATATGTCTTGGGCATTCGCCGCTCTGACATTCCCGAGATGGCGGCGCATGCCGATGCCGAGGCCAATCCGCTATACCCCGTTCCGCTTCTAATGGACCGCTTGGAGCTCGAGCATATGTACGAAGTCGTTGCAGGTGGTATGTTTGAGGACGAGAATTAGGAGGGTCCATGAACACCGAGGAAATTGCGCGCATCGTCGGCGATCAGCGCGCCTACTTTAAGACACACGCCACGTTTGATGTCGATGCTCGACGTCGCGCGCTCGTGAGTTTACGCGATGCGGTGCGGGCCCACGAGGCCGATATCGCCCATGCGCTCAAGACCGATTTGGGGAAGTCGCATGACGAGGCCTATATGTGCGAGATTGGTACGTCGCTTTCCGAGATTCGACATCAGATCGCTCACGTGGCTCGGTGGAGTCGTCCGCGCCTGCGTCCGTGCGATCTCGCTAACGCCGTGAGCGTGTGCAAAACGCAAGCCGTGCCCTATGGCGTCACACTCATCATGGCTCCGTGGAACTACCCGTTTTTGCTAACACTCGAGCCGCTCGCCGGCGCCCTTGCCGCGGGCAATACCGTGGTCATCAAGCCGAGTGCCTATGCTCCGGCATCGAGCGCGGTGCTCAAGCAAATCTGTGAAGAGGCATTTGATCCGCGCCTGGTGACGGTTGTCGAGGGCGGGCGCGCCGAGAACGAAGCGTTGCTCGATGAGTGCTGGGACAAGATCTTCTTTACCGGTAGCGTTCCGGTCGGCAAGCTCGTCATGGAGCGCGCAAGTAAAAACCTTACGCCCGTGACGCTTGAGCTGGGCGGAAAGAGTCCCTGTATCGTGGATGCGACGGCAAACTTGAAGGTTGCGGCACGGCGTATCGCCTTTGGTAAGTGGCTCAACGTGGGGCAGACCTGCGTGGCGCCCGACTACCTACTGGTCGATGCGCGCGTGCACGATGAGCTGCTGGACCTTATCAAGGAGGAGGCCCGCCGTATGTTTGGCGAGCATCCGCTCGATAACGAGGACTACGGGCATATCGTCAACGCCAAGCATTTTGCGCGCGTGCGCGGGCTGATCGATCCCGATAAGGTTGTGCTTGGAGGTACCGCGCGCGAGACTTCGCTCAAGATCGAGCCGACGATTTTGGACGGCGTGACCCCCGATGACGCCGTGATGCAGGAGGAGATTTTCGGCCCCATCTTGCCGGTGCTGACGTTTGAGAGCCTAGACGAGGCCGAGACGTTTATTACGAATCGCCCGACGCCGCTGGCCCTGTATATCTTTAGCCAGGATCGCGCAGTTCAGCAGCGTTTTGTGCGTTACGTGCCTTTTGGTGGCGGCTGTGTCAACGACACCATCATGCATTTGGCCACGAGCCATATGGGCTTTGGCGGCATGGGTGCGAGCGGTATGGGGCAGTACCATGGCCGCGAGAGCTTCGATACGTTTAGCCACAAGAAGAGCATCGTGAACAAGGCAACCTGGCTGGACGTGCCATTCCGCTATGCTCCTTACGCAAGCTGGAAGCACAAGTTCGTGCGCATGTTTGTGCATTAGAAAAGGGCGCAGGTAATACGAACAAGTGTTTCTATTACCTGCATTTTGCGTTAGACTACTGTTATGGAGCACGGATGGGCCAACTCCCTTTAGAAGGGATTTGGTATGAACGTAAGCGATGTTATTTCGTTATTAGCGTTGTTGATCGCGGCTATCGAACTCGGCCTATTTATCGGCCGAATGAAATAGCCGCCCCCGCGTAAGCGAAGACGGCCACTTCTCACGATGAAAACGTGTATCGGAGTTGGCAAGACCCGCGGCAACGGGTGCCATCCGTGTTCCTATCTTATCTGCAAGCGTTCTGTCGCGCAAGCGTTGAGGCAAACGATTGAAGGACGCAGACAGGATGTATTTGTGTCCGCACGGGACCGTAGACTTCTCAATAAGGTTACACACCGGTTTATCCGGCCGTTAGAGGAGCTGCCATGTACGAGCCTTCACGTGTTCTTCTGTCGTTTCACATCGCAGGATTTCAATATGCCGACGGCGCTTTGGTCCTAGGCGATCTTAAAGCGGGCGATAAACTGACGCTGTGTGCCGAGCGCGATAATCCCCATGACCCCGAGGCAGTTGCGATCTACTATGGCAAGACCAAACTTGGCTACGTTCCGGGAAACGAGGTCGGCCCACTGTCCTTGATGATGTATTACGGCCACAAGGACGTGTTTGAGGCCCGCGTGCAACAGGTTGCCCCCGAGCGCGGCCCGTGGCACCAGGTGCGCGTTGGCCTCTATGTGGTGGATGCCCGCTAATCGGTAAGGGAGGCTGCCATGCTTGACGACGATGACCTGTTCGATTTGACGGATGATCCGTTTGAGTGGGATATGCTACTCGATGACGATGAGTTGGAGCAGGACCGTAGGAAACGGCAGGGCAAGAAAACTCAGGGTGACGCTTCGAAAAAGCAAGACAAGCGCCGCCGGGGTCTGTTCGGTGGGCTCTTTGGATAACCGCCGCATCGCTGCGTCTGTATACTTAGCACGAGTTGGACACGTTGCGAAATGAGGACACAGACGATGATGTGGTTTACCGCCGATCTGCACCTGGGCGATACGAATATCTTGCACGACATGGATCGACCGTTTTGCTCGGTCGAGGAGATGAACCGCAAGGTCATCAATGCCATCAATGAGTGCGTGGCGGCGGACGACCGTCTCTATATTCTGGGTGACTTTACCTATCGTTTGCCCCTGGCGGAGGCGGTGCGCCTGCGCGAACGCATCGAATGCCAGAACGTAACGCTCATCCGTGGTAACCATGACGGCGACTGGGAAGATCCAGCTGCGCCCCAAATCTGGGATGACGTGCGCGATTATCTGGAAGTCGCTCCCGGTTACGCCAAAGGCCATCGCCTGGTAATGAGCCACTACCCCATGCTCAGCTGGAATGGAAAGGCGCGTGGCGCCATCATGCTGCACGGGCATATCCACAGCAGGGGAGACCGCACCAACGCGCGCAACCGCGATCGCGAACGCCCGATCCTGCGCTATGACGTTGGCCTTGATGCCAACGACTACAGACCCGTAAGCCGCAATCAAATCCTGGGCTTCTTTGGACTGTAATTCTCGAACCACCACAAAGGGGACAGGCACCTTTGTGGTGGTTCTGGCGCCGTTGCCATTATGGCGGCGGCGCCTTTTTTGTCCGCGTGGCGCGGTAGAGTGTAGGCGGTTGAAATTTGCGTCCATCGAGGAGCTGCTATGAACGAGATCAAGTGTCCGCATTGCGGCGAAGTTTTTAAGGTCGATGCGTCCGGCTATGCGGATATCGTCAAGCAAGTGCGCGATGCCGAGTTCTCGCGCGATCTTGATGAGCGCGTAGCGGCGGCTCGACGCGAGGGCGAGCAGGCGCTGGAGCTTGAGCGTTCGCGTTCGGCGTCTGCCCTGCAGGAGGCGGAGTCTCAGCGCAATGCCCAGCTTGTCGAGCAGAAGAACACTGCGGATCAGAAACTGGCGCAAGAGGTTGCCAAGCGCGATGCTGAGCTTGCCGAGCTGCGCGCCAAGCTCGAGGGCGCTGCCGCAGAGCGCGAGAGCGCAAGTCAGCGTGCGGCGGTTGAGGCCCGCGCCGATGCTCAAAAGGAGAATGCCGAGCTGCAGCGCGAGATCGACAACCTGCGTGCGCAGCTGGGGCGCAAGGATGACGAAGCAAAGCTTGCCGAGTCGGCGGCGCGCAACGCTGCTCAAAACGATTTAGCTGCACGTGATGCTCAGATTGCCGAGCTGCAGGCCAAGCTTGCCGCGGCGGACAAGGCCCAGGAGATGGCGCTTGCCGCCGCTGCGGCTGAGTCGCAGCGCGAGCTCGATGCCGCTCGCAGCGAGGCCGAGCGCGCGCTTACTGACTATCGCGCGACGGTACAAGAGAAGTTTTCCGCCGCTAAGGCACAGTCCGAGCAAGAGGCCGAGGGTCTGCGTGCCCAGCTGCGCGAGCAGGAACTGATGGCAAAAATGAACCTGTCGGAGGCGGTTGCCGCGGCGGAGCGAGAGCGCGATGAGGCACGTGCCAAGCTGACGAGTGAGCTGGCGGTGCGCGATTCTCGCGAGGAACAGGCTAAGGCGGCGCATGAGCTTGAGCTCGCGCAGGCCAAGCGCGCGAGCGATGACCTGATTCGCTACAAGGACGAAGAGATTGAGCGTCTTAAGGACATGAAGGTACGCCTGTCCACCAAGATGGTGGGCGAGTCGCTCGAGCAGCACTGCGAGACCGAGTTCAATCGCCTGCGCATGACGGCGTTTCCCAACGCGTACTTCGAGAAAGATAACGATGCGTCCGAGGGCACCAAGGGCGACTTTATCTTCCGCGAGTGCGACGCGAGCGGCAACGAGGTCATTTCGATTATGTTCGAGATGAAAAACGAGAACGACGAGACCGCGACCAAGCACAAAAACGAGGACTTCTTTAAGAAACTCGATCACGATCGTCGCCAGAAAGGCTGTGAGTACGCGGTGCTCTGCACACTGCTCGAGCCCGAAAGCGAGCTCTATAACGCAGGGATAGTCGACGTGAGCTATCGCTACGAGAAGATGTACGTGATTCGCCCGCAATTTTTCATTCCCATGATTACACTTCTTCGCAACGCCGCTATGGGTTCGTTGCGTTATAAGCAGGAGCTGGCGGAGTACAAACAGCAGAATATCGACGTCACGAACTTCGAAGCCAAGATGGAAAAGTTCAAGAATGATTTCGGTCGCAACTACGAGATCGCGAGCCGTAAGTTCCAAACGGCGATCGATGAGATCGACAAGACGATTAGCCATCTGCAGAAAACCAAGGAGGCGTTGCTGTCCTCCGAGAACAATCTGCGCCTAGCCAACAAGAAGGCCGACGATCTTACCATTCGCAAGCTCACGTGGGGCAACAAGACCATGAAGGCGGCGTTTGACGAGGCGCGCGGGGCTGTGCCAGAGACAAACGATGAGCCAACCGAGGCGGATTCGTATGAGGTCGAGGATGCCGAGTAAGGCATAGCGTATAGTGCAAAAGTGGGGCCGCTGGCGATGTTGCCAGCGGCCCCACTCCGTTTCGTTCCGATAAGTTCGGCTAGTCCTCGAGCAGGTCCTCGATAAAGCCGACGCGGTAGTTTTTGAAGATGACCTCGCCGCCGTCTTGCGTGGCGTCCAGATCGACATCGCCCATGATGCCAAAATCGTGGTCGCCATCCTCGTCGGCAAAGATCTGGTGCACGTGCCATACGTGCGCGGTCTTCTCGTCGGACTCGTCAATGGAAAACATCGCGGCGCTGCGGGCATCTCCGTCGGTGAGGATTTCCTCGTGCTGCTCGTGGTAAGCGTCGAGTGCTTTTTGCCAGCGGATCTCGCTCATGCCCCAGTCGTCGTCGAGTTCGCCCAGGTCGCGAACGTGCTCGCGGGCGGCAAGGGTCACGCGGCGGAAGAGCGCGTTGCGCACCAATAGCGTGCAGCCGTGACGGTCCGCCACGACCTCGTCGATGCCCTGCGGCGGCGCAGCATCGAGGGCTGCCGGGTTGCCGGCGTTCTCCCACTCATCCACCAGGCTCGAGTCCACCGAGCGCACCACAAAGCCCAGCCACGAGATAATGTCGCGCAGGCGCTCGTCGCGCTTCTCGATGGGCACGGTGCGGTCGAGTGAACGGTAGGCCTCTGCCAGGTAACGCAGCAAAATGCCCTCGGAGCGGGCGATGCCGAGCTTTTGGATATAGCCCTTAAAGTCGCTCGCGCTCTCCAGCATGTCGCGCAGGACGCTCTTGGGCGAGAGCTGGTAGTCGTTGGCCCAAGGTACTTCTTGGCAGTACTTGTCGAAGGCGGCATCGAGCAAGTCCTCGAGCGGCTTTTCGTAGGTGACATCCTGGATGCGCTCCAGGCGTTCCTCATATTTGACGCCGTCAGCCTTCATTTCGGCCATCGCGCGGTCGCGCGCGGCGCGCTCCTGCGCGCGCAATACCTGCTTGGGGTCCTCGAGCGTTGCCTCGACCATCGAGATCAGATCCATGGTATAGGTCTCACTCTCGGGGTCGAGCAGCTCCAGCGCGGCAAGCAAAAACGGCGAGAGCGGCTGGTCGAGCGCAAAGTCCTCGGGCAGATCGACCGTCAGTGCATAGTCGATGTCTGGCGCGGCGTCAGTCGGGGCGTCGGGCGCGGGCGGCACCTCGGTGCGAACGACGACGCCGGAATCGATGAGCGTGGCGAAGATTTCGTCGGCGCGAACCTCGAGCTTGGCCTTTTCCTCGGGGGTCTGCAAGCTCGTCTCGATGAGGTCGTGTACGCGGGCTCGGGCATCGCCGCCCTGCTCGACCACGCTAATCACCATGGAGTGCGTGATGCGAAGGCGCGGCTTGAGCGTCTCGGGCTGCGTCTCGATCAGGCGCTCAAAGGTCTGCTTGTTCCAGGTGACAAAGCCCTCGGGGGCCTTCTTCTTTTTAATCTTGCGGAGCTTCTTGGGGTCGTCGCCCGCCTTGGCCATGAGTTTGGCGTTCTCGATCTCGTGCTCCGGGGCCTCGGCGATGACCATGCCCTCGGTATCGAAGCCCGAGCGGCCGGCGCGACCGGCAATCTGATGGAACTCGCGGGCGCGCAGGCGACGCATCTTGTAGCCGTCGAACTTGGTGAGCGCGGTGAGTACCACGGTGTGGATGGGTACGTTGATGCCGACGCCGAGCGTATCGGTGCCGCAGATGACGGGCAGCAGGCCCTGCTGCGCCAGGCGCTCCACCAGCAGGCGATAGCGCGGCAACATGCCGGCATGGTGCACGCCGACGCCGCATCCAAGCAGGCGTTTGAGAATCTTACCAAAGGCCGTGGAGAAGCTCGTCCCCTTTGCCGCTTCTTTGATGGCCTCGCGCTGCTCCTTGCTGGCGATGCCAAAATTGGCGAGCGACTGTGCCGTTGCAAGGGCGGCATCCTGGCTAAAGTGCACGATATAGAGCGGGGCCTCGCCGCGGCGCATGGCGAGCTCGACCGTGCCCTCGAGGGAGGTCGTCACGTAGTCGTAGCTCAGCGGCACGGGGCGCGGGGCATCGACGACCAAGTCGCAGGTAGCACCGGTGTGTTCCTCGAGTGAGGCGGCGATGGCAGTGACATCGCCGAGCGTGGCGCTCATGAGCATGAATTGCGTGTGGGGCAGGGTGAGCAGCGGCACCTGCCAAGCCCAACCGCGGTCGGGGTCGGCAAAGTAGTGGAACTCGTCCATGGCCACGCAGCCCACGTCGGCATCTTCGCTCTCGCGCAGTGCGTCGTTGGCAAGGATCTCTGCCGTGCAGCAGATGACGGGTGCCTTGGTGTTGATATGCGTGTCGCCGGTAATCATGCCTACGTTATCGCGGCCGAGCACCTGCACAAGGTCGAAAAACTTCTCGCTGACCAGAGCCTTGATGGGAGCCGTGTAGTAGCAGCGCTTGCCCTGCGCCATGCCCATAAAGAGCATGCCCAGCGCGACGAGCGATTTACCCGATCCGGTCGGTGTGCCTAAAATGACGTGATCGCCGGCAGCCAGGTCCATGAGGGCCTCTTCTTGGTGATCCCACAGTTCAATGCCGCGATCGCTCGTCCATTCAAAGAAGCGTTCGAAGGCTTGATCGGGCGTGAGCCACGGTTCGGGCTCGCTGCCGTCCTCGGGCTCCCACCAGGTGGGGGAGAGCGCGCCGAGCGAGCCAAACTCGGCTTCGGTTCCCGTGCCGCCCGAGAATGAGCTGGCGGCGCCGGCGCCAGAGACGGTGCTGGCGGCGGTATCTGTCGTGGTCTGTGCCATGTGGTTGCTTTCTCTCGCGATTGTCCGCCAACTATTATGGCGTAGCGGCGCATCGATGCGTTTGCAGGCAAGAAAATGCAGGAAATGGGCGTTCTGCCCGGCCGTTTGGTGCAGTTGCCAGCTAAGTGAGTAGACTTTTTGCGATGTCGCGAGCACATGGATTTTGCACAAGGGTTCTATCTGCGGTTTTAGTTTTCGTTATGCGGGTTGTGCTTGGCTATTGCAAAAAAGTCTACTCACTTAGGTTTGAGGGTTGTTTGCTGGCGCCTATTCGCGCTTATTTGCTGACGCCGCGACCATCAGAAGCCCCTAGGACTCTTGCGGCAGGCGCTTCTTGCCCTTGCGGGCACGGTTTCTGAAGTTCTTGACGGCCTCTTCCATGCCGAGAGGCACGTAGGTGAGCTCATCGAGGTTTTCGGGCAGGTAGCAGGCAAGGCTTTGCTCCTGCGCGCGGCCCGCCGCGAGCTGCTCTTCGATGGGTTCCGCGCCGGGCGTAGCGCAAATGCCATAGACGGCGGCGCCCATCTCGCGCGTGCGGCATTCATATTCGGTCTCGGGATGCTCGGGATGGTCGCGGCGGACGTCGTCACTTACCCAAAGCGTATCGTAGCCGGCTGCGGCAAACTGTCCCAGGGCGTAATCGCGCAACGGTTTGCTGTCGGTTCGCAGCGTTACGGTGGCGCCGGCTGCAAAGAGCGGGCGATAGAGCATCAGATGGTCGACATGGACGAGGCGCTTTTTGGCGTACTTGGCCTTGGGCTGCGGCGTGGGAAAGTTGATGGTGATGGCATCGAGCTCGCCTGTGGCAAATAGCTGCGGCAGCGATGCGGCGCCTCGAGGCAGAACGAGTGCGTTGGTCAGTTCATGCTCGCAGATTTTCTGTGCGGCATAGGCGATGCAGATGGGCTCTTGGTCCATGCCGATAAAGAGCGTGTTGGGTTCACGGCGAGCTCGCTCAACCAGATAGGTGCCCTTGCCGCAGCCCAGATCAAGATGAAGGCGGGCGAAGGACGCACTGTCAGTCGGCGCACAGGCTTCGCGCCAATGCCCGGCATAGTTCTCGGGGTTCGTCTCGATCGCATCGGCGTAGCGCTCCAGGCGCTCTTCGAGCACAAAGTTCTTAGGCGTGCGAACGTGGACGGCTCCCATGAGGCTCCTTGGTCATAAGTATGGAACGCATAGCTGCGCGTTCCGTCAATGGGTTGAAAAGGGGTGGGCATGGTTTGCCCGAAAATTGCGATGTGGCTCGGTGGCGAGTCGTCGATGCCTACAGGCGCTTAAGGATCACATAGCGGTTGAGCTCGCCGCTGCGACCGTCGGCATGGAAGCGCTCAAGCTCGCGCACGGGGACCTCGCCACTCTTGTAGAACGTACGCACGCCGCGCACCAGATCGGTGATTTGTTGATCGTCAAAGTGATGACAATAGCGGTAGGCGTGACGGTCGTTTTGCCAGCCAATGAGGTGGTCACCGGCTTCAAACTGCGCGGAATCGTAACCCTTAAACGGCGGGGTGAGCTCGGCGCGGGCCTCGGCGCGAACAGCCTTGCGCGCCATACGCTCGTCGTTCATAAACTCCCAAAAGCTGATGGCGATGATGCCGCCTGGGCGCGTCTGGCGCACCAGGGCGTCGAGCACGCGTACGCGGTACTCGCACGACGGCACGTGGTGCATAAATCCAAAGCAGACCGAGATGTCGGCGAGCGGGGCGTCGAAAAGCACGTCGGGTGTCTCGGCGGGGTTGAGCTTCATAAGGGCATCGAGCGCGTCGAGTTCCTGGAAGTGCAGGTTGGGAATGCGCAGGGCGTGACCATGTGCATCGATGGCCAGGTCTTGGCACGAGTCGACGCCATAGAACTCAAACGGGCAGCTGGCATCTGCCGAAGGATTTGCACCGTCGACGCCCTTGGCGGCAAGTGCGCCGCCGGCGGCAAAGTTCTCGAATCGCATATTGCCGCAGGCAAGGTCGAAGACGCGGACGGGATGCTCGATCGTGGCGACGTCGAGCTGTTCGAGCGCGATGTCCATGGTGCGAACCCAGCCGGGCCACGGGGCCTGGCGCGTATCGGAGAAGGAGGCGGAGTGCTCGCGATAGAACGTGTTGTTGAGCTGGATGAGCGATGAGGCGAAATCGCGGTTCACGGCGCGGAACTCCCTCCGTTGGCGGTGCGGAATAAACAGTACGACCATACTACCGTTAACGCCGCAACGGGGACAACCGAGCTGCGGGTCATTGCTTTGTTTGGACACATTTCCGCAGCTCATATATGCCCGCAACCGCCGGTTGTCAAAAATCTCACTAAAATAGGTGGCATGTTTTTGGCGGTGGCGGATACATTTTTAACTGTGCAAGGCGCCTAAGAACAAATACGGTCCGGCGGCACGGCTGGCAAAAGCATAGGAGGAACCATGAATGTAGAAACTGCGCAGCGGCTCGCCGACCTTCGCCGCAGCAAAGGCTTTAGCCAAGAAGGGCTGGCACGAAAGCTGGGGCTGTCGCGCCAGGCGGTCAGTAAATGGGAGCGCGCGGAGAGCTCGCCCGATACCGAGAACCTGATCTCGCTCGCCAAGCTCTATGGCGTGAGCCTGGACGAGCTGCTCAATCCGAGCGATGAGATCGAGGACGATATCGAGTTTGAGAACGAGGACCGCGCCCGTCAGCGCGAGGCCGAGGCGGCAGAGCGTGCTCGCACCCATGAGGCGGCGGCACGTGCCACCGAGGCGGCAACACAGGCGAGTGATGCCGCCGCCAAGGCGGCGCAAGCGGCAAGCTGGAGTGCACGGGCCGCCAATGCCGCGACGGCTCAGGCGACGAGTGGCGGCGCACTTGGCTCGACTCCGGCGAAGGGCCCATTCCAGTCATTCCCGTATTGGGCCGTGTGTTGGCTGCTGTTCTTTTTGCTGATGTTCCCGTTTGGCGCCGGCCCCTTTGCCGCGCTGATCTTCTTTACGATTCCCATCTATCACTGGGTTGCGCGTGCGCTCGATGGTGATTGGACACGCGGGGATATTCAGGTTGGTCCGGCACCGGTGGCGGTTAAGGCTCAGGAGAAGATACTTCTGCGGAACCTGATGCTGACGTGGCTACCGCGGCCACCGCTGAGCCATGTGCCAAAGAAGGTGACGAATGATGAAGCTTTCGCATGAATCCAAGCTGCGCCTGGGCGTCGGCATCGGAGCGTTTGTACTGATTATCGGGCTTGTTTTTGGCGTTTCGCGGACTTTGATTCATTTTGATGGCCCGTGGGATCTCGACGATGTTGTATCCGGCTTGTCCGGTATGGACGATGTGGCGGACGAGGGCGATCTTTTGGATGACGGTAAATATTCCGCTCAGCCTCAGCAGCTTTCGAGCACGACTTTTGATGCCGATGAGTTCCGCTACCTCGATTTCGATATCAATGCGGCTTCGGTGGACGTCAAGGTTGTTGATGGCAACAAGGCTCGCGTTATCGAGCGGGGGCGTGTTGCCAAGGGTATGGATGCCTCCAAGGCCGCGGCGCAAAACATCGCATCTGTCAAAGACTCGGCGCTCAAGATTTCCCAGTTTGGAAGTGATGACGGTAAGGCAATCGACCGTACGGTTACGGTTGAGCTGCCGCGCCATGTTGCCGAACATCTGAAGGGAGTTAACGCGCACGTACGTTCGGGTGATCTGCAGATTGTCGGTGTCATCTGTGATGGTTTCGACCTTTTCCTGGGTGCGGGAGATGTAGAGTTTACGGGCAGCGTGACTGATGCGCTCAGTGCTGAGGTCGGTTCGGGCGATGTGACGTTCGAGCTCTACCAGGCCCCCGCGAAGTCGATGGACGTGAGTGTGGGCTCGGGCGATGTGGAGATGATGGTTCCGAACTCGACGGGCTTTAAGGCGAGCCTCACCTTGGGTAGCGGTGACTTCGAGAGCGATTTCCTTCCGCTTGGCTACGATGGCGAGACCATTTTGAATCTTGAATTCGATAACGGCGATAAGTCTGCTACGTATCGTTTTGAGGTCGGTTCGGGCGACATGTCGTTTGATTCGGAGTAGTGAGGCAGACGAAAGCCTAAGCGAAGATATAGACGCGCTGTTTGATGAAGGCGCCGAAGCCGAGATCGGCTCCGGCGCCTTTGCCTTTACAATGGGGTCATGGAACAGATTATCTTGAACATACTCGAGGCTCTGCGTCGCGGCGAGACCGTGGACGACAAAGCGCTCGTCAAACTGATACATGCCGAGGCGCGCCGTGAGGGTGCCGAGAAACGCGATTTGGCCAAGCGCCGTCTGCTGCCGTTTTACCAGCGGGTAAAACGTGAGGAGCCGGCTCGTTGGGCTGGGTGGAATGTCGATACCGAGCTGGAACGTCAACTGCTGCAGGTCCTGCGCATGAAGCCTCGTCGCACGGCTTCGGGCGTGGCGACCATTACCGTCATCACCAAGCCCTGGCCATGCTCGGGCGATTGCCTGTTTTGCCCCAACGATCTGCGCATGCCCAAAAGCTATCTGCATGCCGAGCCGGCGTGCGCCCGTGCGGAGCAAAATTGCTTTGACCCGTATCTGCAGGTGAGTGCCCGGTTGACGGCGCTTTCGCAGATGGGGCATGCGACCGATAAGATTGAGCTCATTGTGCTCGGCGGTACCTGGAGTGACTATCCGCAAGGGTATCAGACGTGGTTTATGTCGGAGCTCTTCCGGGCGCTCAATGACGATGCCGTGGCTGGTGTGGCGGCTAATCCAATGTTGGCGCGTCCGGGTATCAGTCGTGCCGAGGCGGGGCGTCTGCTCGATGACGCTCCCGTCGATGCCCTGCCGCCGGTGGTGACGGAGCGCCGCGAGCGCTATCGAGCTGCCGGCATTGCGACCGACGAGGTCGAGCTTGCTGCCGGCGTTGCCGACGAGCAGGGGCGTGTGGATGCTGCCGTGGGCGGCTATAACCGTGCGGTGCGTCGTCTGTACGGTCCCGGTACGCCGTGGGGCGAGGTTGCCAAGTGGCAGACGGCAACGATGGAGGAACTTGAGCGTCAGCAGCGCATCAACGAGACGGCGAAGCATCGCGTGGTGGGGCTCGTTATCGAGACGCGCCCCGATGCCGTAACGCCGCAGGCGCTTACGCTCATCCGCCGCCTGGGCTGCACCAAGATCCAGATGGGTATCCAGAGCCTCGACCAGCACCTGCTCGATATCAACGAGCGTCGCATTTCGGTGGCGCAGATTGAACGGGCGTTTTCGCTTGCGCGCCTGTTTGGCTTTAAGATCAATGCGCATTTTATGCTTAACCTGCTGGGCGCCACGCCGGAGGGGGATAAGCGCGACTACGAACGCTTTATGACCGAAGGGGCCTTTATGCCCGACGAGGTCAAGGTTTACCCGTGTGCGCTCATCGAGGGCTCGCGTCTGGTGGGCTGCTATGAGCGCGGCGAGTGGCGTCCCTATACCGAGGAAGAGCTGCTCGATGTGCTGGCCGACGACATCGTGGTGACGCCGGCGTTCTGCCGCATCAGTCGCATGATCCGCGACTTTAGTTCCGACGACATCATGGTGGGCAACAAGAAACCCAACCTGCGTCAGCTCGTCGAAAACCGCTTGGCCGCTCGGGGTGACGGTGCGACGGTGCGCGAGATTCGCTATCGCGAGATCAGCACGGCGGGTGCCGACTTGGATGAGCTATCTCTTGATGAGGTCGCATACGAGACCCCGGTGACGCGCGAGCGCTTTTTGCAGTGGGTGACGCCCGAGGGCAAGATCGCGGGCTTTTTGCGCCTGTCTCTGCCCGATCGTGCTTTTGTTGCCGCGCATACGGACGAGTTGCCGACGATACCGGACGAGGCGATGATTCGCGAGGTGCACGTGTATGGCATGGCGGCGCGCGTGGGGCATCAAGGCCAGGCGGCCCAGCACCATGGGTTGGGGCGTCTGCTCGTAGAGCGTGCGTGCGAGATTGCCCGGGATGCGGGTTATGCGCGTATCAACGTGATTAGCGCGATTGGCACACGCGAGTACTATCGCCATCTTGGATTTTATGACCATGGCCTTTATCTGCAAAAGGAGCTCTAGATGAACAAGCCGAGTGTTTCTGCCGGCGTCGTTGCCGGCGTTGCTCTGGGGGCCGCGGCGCTTGGTGCGGCTGCTGTCGCTGTTCGTGCTGCCTGTCTGCAGGTTGCGCGAACCCGCAATGGGTTGGCGCGTGTGAAACGCGTGCACGACGAGGGCGGCGACGAAGTCCGCGTATTGGTGCAAGGCGGCGTCTACCAAAGCGCGAGTTACGTTGGCGAGCGCTGGGCGGAGCCCGTCTTTGCGTACTATCGCGCGTTTGACGACGTGTTTGAGGCCGAGGATGCGATGCGCGACGCTTATGGTCACGGTATCGACCGCATGCTTATGCTGGGCGGCGGCGGGTTTGCCTATCCTAAATTCGCCCTGATGTCGCACGAGGGCTTGCGCATGGACGTCATCGAGTATGACGGAGAGATTACGCGCCTGGCGCGCCGCTGGTTCTACCTAGACGAGCTGGAGCGTGCGGCGGGCGATCGCCTGCGGGTGATAACCGCTGAGGCTCGCTCTTATCTGGGTGTGACGAGTGTTGGTCATCGTCGCTACGACGTGGTCGTGAGCGATTGCTTTGGCGGCGCCGAACCCGTACGCGAGCTGGCGACCGTTGAGGCGCTGCGCCTGGTGCGGGGCAGCCTGAACCCCGGGGGTGTCTACGTGGCCAATATCGTGAGCGCAAACGAGGGGAGCGATGTGACGTTCCTGCGCGACTGCGCTGCCACGGCACTTGAGGTATTCGCCCATGTCTGGGTGGTCCCCTGTGGCGATGCGGAGTTCGGCGGCGAGGAAAACTACCTGCTCATCGCCAGCGACGGCAACTACGCCTTTGCCGAAGCCGTGCCCTTCGACACCGACTTCCTCGGCACCGTCCTTCACGACAAATAAGTTTCCCCGTCCCAAAAAGACTGGTCTTAGGCGTGGTCGCGCCAGCCGAGAACGCGCTGCTTCATGCCCTCTATGTCGAGCACGCCTTCGGCAAAGCCCTTGCGCACGAGCTCTTCGGGAACGAACTCATCGTAACGATCAAAGTAAGGCACCTCGCCGGGATAGACGAGCTCGATGGGATCGAAGTCCTTCACGGCCTCGGCGGCGAGCACTTCAAAGAACATCTCTTCGTCGGCCTTCATCTTAAATTGCATAAAGTACGGGCGCGACGGGTCGAGTCCGCGAAGGCCCAGCTCCGCGGCACATTTAATCTTGAGCATGCGCTCGAGCGCCAAAAAGGCGTAGCTGCCCAGCCAGGGGAAGAGCACCCAGGTGTCGCCACCCAGGTTGATGAGCGGCTTAGTTCCCGCGCCCGAAATCTCGGCGGTATGACGAGCCTGCGCCAAGCGAGCCCGTGCGTTACCCATGAGGTACGGATATGTTGCGTGCTCGTTGAGCGCCTTGCGCATGCGCTCGAGTACGTGCGTGTTGATGTCACCGGGACAGTCGCCAAAGTAGGCCGGCACACGGCCTTTGACCTGCGTGGCAAAGACGGTATGACGCTTCCAGTCTACTTCCTCGACAATCCAGCAGTGTCCGGCGATGGCGATGCGCTCACCGGGCGGTGGGGGATTGACGATTGTGCCCAACTCGGCCGACTCACTGCGAACGGTGAACTCCTCGTTTTCCTGGAACACGGCGTAGAACTTAAAGTTGTTAATGATGCGCTCGCCCGCGAGGCCCACGATGAGCCCGCCGCCTTCGGTGACCTGGATATGGTCGATCTTGATGAGGTGGCGCAGCAACACGCGATAGTCATCGGCCGAGACGCGATGGAAATAGCTGAGCGTGAGCACGCGCTGGGCAAGTTCGGCCGGCGTGAGCTCTCCGGTGCTGGCGAGGGTCGACATAGTCTGGTGATAGAGCAGGCTGTAGGGGAGTCGATCGAGCTCGGGCGGCTCGACCCACTTTTCCTCGCGATAGAGTTGTACGAGCGCGATGCCCTGCAGGAGCTTCCAGGGAATGGTTTCGGGCATCATCGTGCGCGGCTCGGGTTCTTCCTCGCGCATGACAAACCACATCTCGGGAGGAAGGTCGCGACGGCCTGTGCGCCCCATGCGCTGCAAAAAGGAGCTGACGGTAAACGGCGCGTCAATCTGGAAGGCGCGCTCCAGGCGGCCGATATCGATACCGAGCTCCAGCGTTGAGGTGGTGACGGTTGTCTGCGCCTGCTCCTCGTCGCGCATAAGCTCTTCTGCCGTCTCGCGCAGCGATGCCGAAAGATTGCCGTGATGGATGAGAAAGCGGTCGGGCTCGTGTCGACTTTCGCAGTAGCTGCGCAGCATGGAGCACACGGCCTCTGCCTCCTCGCGCGAGTTGGCAAAGACCAGGCACTTGCGGCCGCGCGTATGCTCAAAGATATAGCCCATACCGGGGTCGGCGTTGTCGGGCGCCGTGTCGGTGGGGTTGAGAAGCGCCTGCTCGGTCGCTCGTGGGATGTCGACTTCGCCCTCGGGGGCCGAGGAAGTGCGACGGTCTTTGGGAGCGGCCTTGCCCCGTGCCCGCTCACGACGTTGACGGCGCTCCTCTTGTGTGAGCTGTCCGCTGTGACGCATGTCTTGGGCGCCGGCGGGCAGTGCCGCGGGTGCCGCTGCCTCAATGCGCTCGCATGCAAGCACTTCGGCCTCTTGAGGACCCATGCTCTCGAATCCTCGCTGCTGTGCCTGGGGACCCGAGTTGTAGAAGTGCTCCATGGAGATACGCCACACGCGACGCGGTTCCTCAAAACGGGGGATAACGCAGTCGCGCCCCGTTCCCTGTGAGAGAAAAGCGCCCGTGCGCTCGGGGTCGCCGATGGTGGCCGAAAGGCCAATGCGTCGAGGCTGCACGCCGGCCATGCGCGAGAGTCGCTCGATAAGGCAGAGCGTCTGCCCGCCACGGTCGCCGCGCATGAGCGAGTGGACCTCATCGATGACCACATAGCGTAGGTCGCAGAACATGTGCGGGATCGCCATGTGCTTATGGATTAAGAGCGCCTCGAGCGACTCGGGCGTAATCTGCAAGATGCCGCTTGGCTTTTTGATGAGCTTGGCCTTGTGCGACTGCGAGACATCGCCATGCCAGTGCCAGACGGGGATGTCGGCTTCTTCGCACAGGTCATTGAGACGGACGAACTGATCATTGATGAGCGCTTTGAGGGGGCCGATGTAGAGGGCGCCCACGCTCGCGGGCGGGTTCTCCCAAAACTCGGTCAGGATGGGAAAGAAGGCTGCCTCGGTTTTGCCGGAAGCCGTGGATGCCGTCAGGAGCACATTATCTTGCGTGTTAAAGATGGCATCAGCTGCCGCAACCTGGATAGAGCGCAAGCTCTCCCAATCGTGGGAGTAGATGAAGTCTTGGATAAACGGGGCGTAGCGGTCAAAGGCGTTCACGGGGCCTCCTCTCAAATACGAACCTCTTAACGCGGTGAGCAGTGGCTTGCCGCATCACTGCCTCGACGTTTGCCCAGATAAAGCCTGCCAAAATAAACCTGTCCCTTTTTGGCGGGTTAGATGGTGAATTCGGCGAAATTGCGGTCGCCGCTTGCGGTACCGGTGTCGCCTGTTGCTGTTGCCGGCGCCAGCGCGTCGCCGCCGACGCTTTGCAGTAGCTCGGCCACGTTGGCGTCGGGGTTTTGGCATAGGATGTCGAGCAGCTCGATAAAGTCACGAATGACCTCACGCGGCGTCAAGTGCGTATCGGCTCCCACGCGGCCAAACTCAATCTTGAGAAAGTCCACCAAGTCGTTCTCGGTAAGCGTGGGCGTCCAGCCAAAGTAGCCGGCATGGATCTGCATGAGTTTTTCGATGAGCACCAGCAGCTCCTCATAGGTGAGTGGCTGCAGACGAATGATGGGCGCGAGCATGTCCTTAAGGTCCTCGCGCGCAAAACGGCCCTGAGCGAGTCGGCTGCGCAGGGCCTCGTAGGAGAACACGCCTCGGCGGCGGTCTTCGATAGAGGTTGGAGTGCCGCCCATGATCATGCCCAGGTACTGCGCCTTGCCCTGGAGTGTGTCGTTGTACATGGTCAGGATTTTCTCGTAGTTGTACTGGCGCGTGATGGCGTTGGGAATCTTATACAGATTCACGAGCTCGTCGATGAGCACCAACATACCCTTGTAGCCGCTGCAGACCAAAAAACGCGCGATGAGCTTAACGTAGTCGTACCAGTCGTCGTCGCTGATGATGGTCGAGGAGCCCAGCTCGGCGCGAGCCTCGCTCTTGGTGCGGTATTCGCCGCGGATCCATTTGGTCACGCGGCTCATGGCCTCTTCGTCGCCCTCGGATACGGCCGCGCGGTAGCGTCGGAGCATGCGGGCGAAGTCGAAGCCGTGGACCATTTCCTCGAGCGGGGCCAGTTGGGCATTGACGGCAGACTCATCGGCGTCGGCACAGGAGGCGACCCAGCGATCGAGGATTAGGTTGAGCGCACCGCCCTCGGGGCGCGTTTTAGTCGATATGTTGCGGATGAGCTCGCGGTAGGTGGCAAGGCCCTGCCCCTGGCCGCCCTGTAGGCGGCGCTCGGGTGACAGGTCGGCATCGGCGACGACGAATCCCTCGCCCATGGCGTGCGTGCGGATGGTCTGGAGCAAAAAGCTCTTGCCGGCTCCGTAGCGACCGACCAGAAAGCGGAAGCTCGCGCCGCCGTCGGCGATGAGACTCAGGTCGGTGAGCAGGGCGCGGATTTCGACCTCGCGCCCTACGGTGATGTAGGGAAGGCCGATGCGCGGGACCACGCCGCCCTTGAGCGAGTTGAGAATGACGGCGGCGACGCGCTTGGGCACGCGGGGTGCTGCGGATGCGGTATCACTCATAGTCTAGGTATCCTCTCACGTCTGCTTCGTAGTCCTCGATAATTTGCGGTCCTGCCGCGCCAAATTCAATTACGGTGTCACCCACCAGGTCAAAGAGCGCCTCGTTGATGCTATCGACGAGCATGTCCTCGCTCTGGCCCGAGTGCGCCACTGCCGATGTCGCTTGCGCTGCGTTCTGCTCGAGCAGTGCGCGCAGATACGCGGTTGCGGCGGGTGCGAGTTCGCTCGCGGCGTCAGTGGGCGCAGCCGCTGCGAGCGGGGGCGTCGGCGCAAGAAGCGGCGCCACGACACCAAACTGTTCGGTGGAAATGGTTGGCTCGTCGGCCTCGTCCTGCTCTGCGGCCGCCGTGACCGGCTCGACAAACGCGTCTGCTGCGGGCTCGGCTTTCGGCTGCTCGGAGTCCACCGTATCGACCTCTGCGAGCACATCGTCCTCGCGCTCCTCATCGATCAAAAGCGCCTCACGCGTTTGTGCGGCGGCGCTCCGAATGTGTCCCAGCTGACTCAAATCGATATCGATCTTGACGGGCTGGTGCGCGGCATCCCACGAAAGCCATGCCACGATCTCGTCATCGATGATCTTGGTCAGATATTTGGGGACCTTCTCCTCCTTTAGGGGGTGGGCGGGGTCCAGCGCCAGGCGTAGGCGTTGGTCGCAGGCGCGCATCATTTCGCCGAGTTTGCTGCTCTTTTGCCTGCTGCCGTGGATACGCATGCATTCCCAAAAGCCGTTTTGGCAACGGTAGATATGGATAGGATCCAGGCGGTATTCGCAGTCCTCGTGGCGCTCGGGCGCAAAGAATACGGCCGAGGCAAACATGGTGTAGGGCATGGCCGTCTCCTCCCCAAACAAGCTCGCCACGATGCCGGTCTTTCGGTGCGTGTCATAGTAGCGCGCCATACGGACATACACGGCGCATGCCACGTGGCGCAGATCGCGGTGGTGGCTGCGGTCGAGCCGCGAGTTACTTAGGTTGTACGTGGAGAGGGCGTTGATGGCGGCCATGAGTCGCTCCTCGCGCACCTCATCGGGCGGAAGGGGGAGCGTGGGCTCGGAGGTTTTGCGACGTTTGGGGGTCTGGCCGGACGGTGCCGGTGCCGGTACAAGGTCTCGTGCCGCGCGTCGCAGCTCGATAAGGGCGTTATCGAACATGACGGTTTTAGAGTCACGAAGCAGCTTGGGGTCGAGCCCGTGGAACACGGCGTAATCCTGCAGCCACACGCGCGCAAACCGGTCGATGCCGGGCTCGAAGGCGCGATAGACATTCCAAAAAGCCTTGATCTTGTTAAAACCATCGAGCGGATCATCTACGCCAATGCCGCAAATCAGCTCATAGAGATACAGAAAGGCAAAAGACGTAGACGTTTCCTCGACGGTTCCGCAGCGCACTTGGGCACGCCAGGTAAAGTAGCCGCGCAGCTGTCGGTCGCTCATAGCGTTGTAGGTGGGAAAGTACGACTTAAAGGTGCCGTTGTAGGGACAGTCGTCCTCAAAGTCGGCCATCAGCAGGCCCTGGCGGTAAAAAAGCTCGGCTTCCGAAAGCCAGCGGCCCGCACCGCCCTTGGGGTCTTCTTGCCAACGCGATATCTCACGCATCTTGCGGTACTGGTCGGGGAGGAAATTTTGCATCTGTCGGCCGGTTTTGAGAATCGGCTCGTCTGCGTAGACTTCGTTTGAGAAGCGGGCGGACTGATGGGTCCGGGCCTCGGCCATAATGCGCTCGATGAGCATCTTGATGTCCTGGTCGGCCACCGCTCCTCCTCTCGAACGCAGCTACGGTGACCTCATATCATAGCACAGCATCAAACAGATGTTCGAGATACCGCTGCGTTGATAGATTTAGAACAGGAGGGCGTAGATGACGGCGATGACGACGGAGGGAAGCATATTGGCCGTGCGGAAGGTCTGAGGACGGATGAGATTGACGCCGACGCAGAAGATGAGCATGGATCCTACGAGCGAAAGGCTGTCGAGGGCTGCTGTGGTCATGATGGGGGAGAGCGCGCCGGCAAACAGCGTAATCGTCCCCTGGAACACGGCGACGGGCAGGGCGGAGAAAATACAGCCGCGTCCAAGCGAGGCCGTCATGGTGCAGACGATGATGCAGTCCAATGCGCCTTTCAGGGCAAGCGTTGACCAGTCACCGAGCAGACCGTCCTGGATCGATCCCACAATGGCCATGGCGCCGATACACACGGTGAGTGAAGTCGAGACAAAAGCGTTGGTGAACTCGTTATCGCCCTCGCTGCCGGTTTTGCGCTTGAGCCATTCGCCAAGGTTTTCAATGGCGGCCTCCAAGTTGATGGCCTCGCCGATGAGCGAGCCGAGGGCGAACGAGACGATGAGCATGGTGGTACCGGTGGTCGCTAGCGCCTTCCCATCGATAAGGAGCATCTTTTGCATGGTGCCGCCAAGGCCGATAAACAGGACGCACAGCCCCGATGCTTTCATGAGCGTGTCTTGGATGCGCGGTGTAATGAAGCGGCCGCCCGCTAATCCCAAAAGACCGCCCGCAACTAAAAGCACAACGTTGATGATTGTTCCCAAGCCCGGCATGAGCCCTCCTGTATTGATGCCAACGTGGCAATCGTAGCAGAACGAAATGCGAGGCACATCGCAACCCATCTAATACGTTATATAAGTGGTATTAGGCCTTGATTATCAACTTCATCCGAACACCTCCCACATTCATCCGCACATGTGCGGATGAATGTGGGAACCCGATACCCTGAGGGCCGGACCGGCCGGCCCCGGGAGATCGGAGGACGGCATGTCCGG